>DASVRY010000437.1:0-3525 GCA_036388395.1 Chthoniobacteraceae bacterium | reverse complement strand
GAGCGACTTAGACATTTTCCGCCCCTGTTTGTCCCGAATGATGCCGGTGAAGTAGACGTTCCGGAACGGCAGCTCACCCGTGTATTCGTAACCGGCCATGATCATCCGCGCGACCCAGAAGAAGATGATATCGGGACCCGTAACGAGGTCGGTGGTGGGGTAGAATTTAGCCAGCGTATCGGTCTTTGCCGGCCAGCCCATCGTCGCGAACGGCCACAGCCACGAGCTGAACCACGTGTCGAGAACGTCCGGATCTTGCGTCCAATTCTCCTGGTCTGCAGGCGGCTCGAGGCCGACGTAGATGCCTTCCACTTCGGCAGTCTCGTCGCCGCCAATCAACGGCCCGAGTTCCTCGTGCTGGATCTGGTCCGGCGAATGCGGAAGGCCGCGAATGTTTGTCACTTCGGAACCCTGTTCCGGCTCGGCCGGGTTCCGATACCAGACTGGGATGCGGTGCCCCCACCAGAGCTGACGCGAAATGCACCAATCCTGTAGGTTGCCCATCCAATGGTCGTAAACCTTGGCCCAGCGCTCGGGATAAAAGCGCATCGTTGGCCCCACGATGGTGGGGAACGGCATCGCATTCATCATTCCCATGCCTGCATCGGGAAAGGAGCCGGTGAGTGACATCCCGGGATTGAAGAGCGCGGCGCCCGGATCCAATGTTCCCACAGCCGCTCCTGGAGCTGAGGCTCCGGCGGTTTGCACGCAGAAGCGGGCCTCGTCGATGCTCGGATACCTTAGAAACCACTGCTCACTGAGCCGCGGCTCGATTGGCACGTCGGCGCGTTCGGAGTAGCCGACATTATTCTGATACGGATCCTCCTTCTCGAGCAATCCGAGCTCCCGCAGCTTCTCTGCGGCGAGCTTCCGCGCTTCGAAGCGGTCGAGGCCCGCCAAATCCTGTCCCGCGAGGTCGTTCATCACGCCGTTCGGCTGCATGATGTCGATCTGCGGCAGCCCGTGCCGTTGGCCGATCTCGAAATCCGCTTTGTCGTGCGCAGGTGTGACTTTCAGCACGCCGGTTCCGAATTCGAAGTCTACCGCGTCGTCGCCAATGATTGGAATCTCTCGCTGATCTTCCACCGGCAGCGGACGGCGGACGTGTTTGCCGATAAGCTCGGTATAGCGCGGATCCTTCGGGTTCACCGCCACAGCACTGTCGCCGGGGATCGTCTCGGGCCGGGTTGTGGCGATTGTGAGAAAACGCCCCGGCTCTTCCACCACCTCCACCCGAAAGTGATACATCGTGCCGTTTTGTGGCTTCATGATCACCTCTTCATCACTCAGTGCAGTGAGCGATACTGGGCACCAATTCACCATCCGCTTGCCGCGATAAATCAGCCCCTTCTTGTAAAGATCGACAAACACCTCCTGCACGCAGCGGGAGTAGTCCGCATCCATGGTGAACCGTTCCCGCGCCCAGTCGCAGGAGGCCCCGAGCTTCTTTAGCTGTTGGATGATGATCCCGCCGTGCTTCTCCTTCCACTCCCAGATCCTCTCGAGGAAACGGTCGCGGCCAAGGTCGTCGCGATGCCGAATCTCGCCAGCTTTCTTGAGCGTCCGCTCGACTACCGTCTGGGTGGCGATTCCGGCGTGATCGGTGCCCGGTAGCCAGAGCACTTCTTTCCCGAGCATGCGGGCGCGGCGGGCGAGGATATCTTGAATCGTCGCATTGAGCACATGGCCGAGCGTCAGCACGCCGGTGACGTTCGGCGGCGGAATGACAATCGAATATGCCGGACGAGTCTCGCCGACGCGCGCCGGATCTGCGGTGAAGCATCCCTGGCTCAGCCACTCGGCATACCACTTTTCTTCAATCGCCTGGGGCTCGTAGGTCTTGGGAATCTCGGTCATGGAAAGGGCGGCGAATCTCTCGCCGTGCCCGGCCAAAGGCAACCTCGAACCACCCGGTCCAGCTGCAACGCTACTGAGGGCCAGCGAGTCGAAGGGCGCCGTGGTCCAGCGGGCAACATCCCGCCTGCCGTGATCAGCTCACGACGCCAGGCTCGGACAGCGCCCGCGCCATCGCCTTCGTGGATTTTCTCGAAAGTCGCACGAGCGGCGCTGCTTACCCTTTGTTCATCTCCTGTGCGGCGCGAATCACCCGCGTCCGCACGTCTTCAGCCTGGAACGCGTGAAACATCACTCCACCCAGGAAAAGCGGGATCACCAGCAGGCTTAGGCCTAAGGTCCCCGGGGCGAGAAACAGCAGCAGCCCGAGGAGCAGTGGGCTGATAATGAAAAAGACCAGACCCCCGAGGAGCACGTGGCCTTTGTAGAGGTGGCCAAGGCCGGGAACCAAGCTCAGCCACACTGCCGCGAAGTGGCGGAAGTTATCACCTTTCTGTTCTGGTTCGCGGACCCAATCGCACGCGGTGCAGTTTTGCGCCTGGTCAGGGAGTGTGGTGCGGCAGAGTGGGCATTGCATAGGGATCGGCGGCTTTTATAAGAAACGGATCCCGCAAATCCATGGGCGGTAGCGCTGGCGCGGTTCTACCCTGACGAGTGCCTCAGCACCGGCACCCATTCTTCTTCCTCAATGCGCCAGTCTGAGGAAATCATCACGCGCGGCCACGTGTGGCCCGCCGATTGCACACGAGGAGCCATGCGCAACAGTCCCGTTATGAAATCATGCCATAGTCTATGGCTGTGCTGCTGGGCGCTCCTCAGTGTCGCCGCTTCGGCCATGGATTGGCAGTTGTACCGCTTCGAGGGTCGGGACTACGTGTCGCTTGATCAGGTGGCAAAATTCTACGGTCTGCCCGAGCCTCCGCCGGTTCAACTTGCGCCTTCGGCGCCCGCTCCACTTCCCTCGGTGAGCGACGGAACGCCCGCGTCCGACACCGCTCCAGCTCCTGCCCCAAGTGCTCCGCGAACCTTCACCCTCGACTCGGGGAAACTGCAGATCGAGGTAACCCTCAATAGCCGCGAGGTCACATTAAACGGCGTGAAGCATTGGTTTGCCTTCCCCGTGCGTCTGCAGGAGGGGAAGGTCCTCTTTTCCCGGCTGGACCTATCCAAGATCGTCGAGCCGCGCCTGCGGCCAGAACTCATTGCTGGGCTCGAGCCGGTGACCACGGTGGTTCTTGATCCCGGCCACGGTGGCCATGATCGCGGAGCAATCTCCCGATATGGCTTCGAGAAGGACTTCTCGCTCGATGTGGCGTTGCGCGCCCGGAAGATCCTGGAAAGCCGCGGCTACAAGGTGGCGATGACGCGGACCACCGACGTCTTCATCCCGCTCGAGCGGCGTCCTGATCTCGCGAATCAGACGCCCGGCGCGATCTTCGTCAGCATCCATTTCAATTCCACGTCCACAAATCCCGATGCGCGGGGCTTCGAGATCTTCTCGATCGCACCGCGCGGTGCGCCGGCGACGATCGACGGCGAATTCAACCCCCGGGATCTGCGGGAGGAACCCGGCAACGCGTCGGAACTGGCCAGTGCCGCACTCGCGGCGACAGTCTACGATTCACTGCTCGGGCAGGTGCCGACGGTTGATCGTGGAATCAAGCACGCCCG
>DASVRY010000436.1:0-4756 GCA_036388395.1 Chthoniobacteraceae bacterium | reverse complement strand
GGGCACAGATGAAACACAGATGAGGAAAGGCAACTGAGGAGGGATTTGGAAGGCTGGAAGGCTGGAACGGGCGGGCGTGAGTTCGCCTCTTGTTCGGAATCGTCAGCGGCAAGTCGCCAAGATCACCTCCCTTCCGATTCCACATGCAGCCCCTCCCCATCTGTGTTTCATCTGTGTAGATCTGTGGCTCATTTTTTTCCTCCGTGCAGGAGATGAAAAAAGTGCGCTGACGCTTTTCCGCGCTCGACTCGCCGGGCGGCGCCGGGGAACTTTCCCGCCCTATGAGATTCGCCAATCAAGTCGCCATTGTCACCGGAGCCGGTCGCGGGATCGGACACGCCATTGCGCTCCGGCTCGCCAGTGAAGGCGCGCGGGTCGCCGTCGTGAGCCGCACCGAAACGAACGCGCTACGCACCGCGGACGAAATCCATGCGAGCCATGCCGGCATGGCCAAGGCTTACGCCGTGGATGTGGCGGATCACGCAGCCGTGAAGACCCTCGCCGAACAGATTCTCGCGGATTTTTCTCGCGTCGACATTCTCGTCAACAACGCCGGCCTCACTCGCGATGGCCTGAGCATGCGCATGTCGCCAGACGACTGGGACATCGTGCTCGATACAAACCTTAAGGGCGCCTTCAATTTCATCCAGGCCGTCGAGCGGCCCATGATCAAACAGCGCAGCGGACGGATCATCAACATCAGCAGCGTCGCGGGTCTCATGGGCAATGCTGGCCAGGCAAACTACTCGGCGAGCAAAGCGGGCTTGCTCGGCCTTACAAAGACGATCGCCCGCGAGCTCGCCAGCCGAAGCATCACCTGCAACGCCGTCGCGCCTGGCTTCATCGCAACCGACATGACCGACGTGCTTCCAGACCAAATCAAAACGGCAGTCGTGGGCCAGATCCCGATGGGCAAGTTCGGCGAAACAGCCGACATCGCCGCCGCCGTTGCTTTCCTCGCCAGCGCCGAAGCCAAATACGTGACGGGCCAATGCCTCACCGTCGATGGCGGGATGGTGATGTGATCGCCCGATGAAGTGGGAGTATCTCACCTACCGCTACACGCCGGTCGGCTTCTTCGCAGGGGTGGTGAAAGTGGACGAGCTGAACGTAGATCTGAACCGCTTCGGCGCTCAAGGGTGGGAGCTGGTCTCTGCCTTCGACACAAATAAAAATCAAGGCGGCACGAGAGACGTCGTCTTCATCTTCAAGCGCCCACTCGGCTGATCCAAGGCATGCAGCTCTTCCTTCTGCGCCACGCCGACGCGGACACGCCTGCGATTCACGATGACGACCGGGCTCTTTCAGAAAAAGGGCTCGGCCAAGCAAAGCGTGTCGCACGCTTCTGCCGGACGCACTCGTTATTGCCGGATCTGATCGTCACCAGCCCAATCCGACGGGCGCGGGAGACCGCGAAGCTCGTCGCAGAACACCTCGACGTCTCGGCGGATGTGGCGCCTTTTCTCTCGGCGGGAATGCTCCCCGAAACAGCGCTCGCGGAGCTCGTCACCTATCGCGCCTTCGAGAAGCTGATGCTCGTCGGCCATGAGCCGGATTTTAGCCGCCTGGCGGCACGGCTGCTTGGCCTTTCCCCAGCCGCGGCGATCCGCCTTCGCAAGGCGTCACTCACCCTTCTCCGCCTCGAAACCTTCCGCCCCGGCACCGCCGAACTCGACTTCTCTCTCGCATGCAAACTGATGTAACTCACCGCCGTATCCACACCGCTGCCTTCGCTACCGAGGCTGCGGAATTCATTATTGCAGAAGCACGGAAAGCCCTCTCCGCGCGCGGCACTTTCCGGCTGGGGCTCGCCGGTGGAAATACGCCGCGCAAGATCCACGCAGAGCTGGCGCGACTCGGCGCCGATCTTCCTTGGGAAAAGGTGCAGATCACTTTTGGCGACGAACGCTGTGTGCCGCCGGATCACGCCGACAGCAACTACCGAATGGCCAGAGAATCGCTCTTCGAAGTCGTCTCGATCCCTGCGGAGAACATTCTGCGCATGCGCGGCGAGATCGACCAGGAGGCTGCGGCTGCGGAATACGAGAGCGCCTTGGCGGAGCGCGCCGCCGCGGCGGGCGAATCGCGTTACGTGCACGATTTCCTGCTCCTCGGCCTTGGGCCCGATGGCCACACCGCCTCGCTTTTTCCCGGCTCGCCCGCAGTTGAAGAGACCGAACGGAATGTGCTCGCGGTGATCGGTCAAAAGCCACCGCCACAACGCATCTCCCTCACATTTCCGCTGATCAACGCGTCGCGTGCGATCTGCTTCCTCGTCGGCGAGGCGGACAAGCACCAGGTGGTCGAAGAGGTCATCGCGGGTGACCCGCGGCATCCCGCATCAAAGGTGCGGGCGGCGACATGGATCCTCGGGTATCCACAGCCCGGTTAACTTCCTAGCCTCCGGAGAGCGGTCGCAGCGAAATTCCGGGGGAGCACACTCGTCCCGAGTGCTGGTTTCCACGTCCCGCGAAAACGAACTTCTCGCCTCTGTAACGCAGACGTGAAACCATGGGGAGAGACGTTCGTGCTGGCGGGACACCAGCACCAGCACTCGAGACGAGGGCGCTCCCCGAAGGTCGGCGGCGGCAACGACCGAACTTTGGCGGCAACTCTACTCTAAACGGTCTTACAACGTCCGGAGGAACTTCTTCAAATCGTCCAACCTCGGGCTCTCTGCCTGGCGCACATAATACCCGGACGTCGCCACGCCGATCTGCAAACTGGATTCAAGCCCAAGCCCAAGCAGACGGCCGATACAGAAACCTGCATTAAAGTGGTCCCCTGCTCCGGTCGTGATCTTTGGCTTGGCCGTGAACGGTCCCACCACATGAGACGAGCCCGTGGCATCTGCGGCGGCGGCGAAGTGCGTCGGGTGAACCACCACCGTATCGATCTTCAACTGCTCCCAGATCGAGGCCGCGTGCTGCGTTACCGTGCCGTAGGTCTCCTCGGGCGCTTTGATCCCGAGCACCTCCCCGACCTGCCGGCTCTCCTGCAAATTCATCCCGAGCACCACGCGGAAGTATTTCTGAAATTTCGTAATCTGCTTCAGCGCGCCCGCGATATCTTCCGCAGAGCGTTTCGCCGGATCAGCCAAATCGATGAAGAGCCACCGCTTCTCCCCCTCCAGTCGCGGTGCGATCCGGGTGAGGATCTTCTGCCAGATCGCGGTCATGTGCGTGAGCATCGTCCAATTCACCAGCGAGATCAGTGACGCGTCGGAGAAGATCTGGACGAGCACATCCTCCGGCAGAGCCTTCGTCAGATTGGCCCAGTTCACGTCCTTCAGGCTCTCATGTTTGCCACACATCAGCTTTCCGTCCTCAAACTCGATCGCGTCGGTGTAGCCCGGCTCTGCGATCGAGTAGACAGTCGCGCGCCTCGCTAGATCGGAGAAAATCGGGTGCACGTTCGGCGCGCCGAGATTGCCGATATAGGTCACGGGCGTGCCGTAGCTGCCGAGTGCGTTGGCCATGATTGGGCCGTTTCCGCCGAGCTTGATCATCTGAGTCACAAACTCGAAGTTGGCGCTCAGCCCGGCGGCCGCGCCGATCTTCTTCGCGAAGTCGCCCATCTTCTCCATTCGCGTATAACTCGCCGCCGAATCTCGCTGCGCCACGACGTGCAGGATCGTGTCCACGAATCCGTCAAGACCCACGACGACTTTGCTCCCGGTAAGCTGTTTGCCAGCGCTGTGAAGTTGCTCGAGGACTTGGGAAGGAAGGCTGCGGGACATGGCGCGTGGTTTATAGAAGCGTGGGAGGAAAGGTGTCGAGCGGCCAATTGCCTCGCGGGCCGAGGCTTAGCAGCCCCACGCACGCAGTTGCTAAATCTTTTATCTTGCTTCTGCGGGCTTCACCACGAGTGTCGCCTATTACACGAGCCCTCCTCCTCCGCCGGGCGCCGCTCATGTTCCCAACTTTCGTCACTTGTGCCTACATCATGCAGGCCATCTTGCATTCGCAAGGGCATAACTTTCTCCCGAGATGATCTCCCGACACCGGTCTACCTCAGCACCGCTCCGCGCGGGTTCTTTCTCGGCCGGTCCGCCACCCGCGACGTCCCATCTGAAGCGGACAGTCTTCTACCCGCGCGGCTGCCGCAGTGCTTCGATCCAGTCGCTGATCTTCGCCGCCAAGGGCGGGTCGCTCTGCTCGGAGAGCGAGTAGATATTTGCCAGCATTCGGATCAGCATGTGCCGCGGAGGCGTTGGCTGGAGGTGCTCTGCGGAAAGCGCCATACTTTGCCGCTCGAGCAACGCGCGACATTCTTCCAGCCCGATGTGCCGTCCCCCGTGGAAAGGATCGAAGAAGTGCTCTCGATGCCGCACGATGAAATGCCCGGGCAATCCCACGCCGTCGATGTGCAGCCCAGCCCTGCGGCCGACGAGAATGTAGATCAGCGAAAGAGAAATCGGGATGCCGAGCCGCGACTCCACCACCTCGGGCAGCAGCGAGTTGTTGATATTGTAGTAGTCGTCCTCGTTGCCCCGGAGGCGCACCTCGTCGCCAAGGAATTCCGCGAGCGTCTCCACTCGATCCAGCGTCGTGCGCGCCTTGGGTAGACGGCGAGCCACCTCTGCGCCCCAGCTGTCGAGCAGGGCGCGCGCCTCTTCGAAGCCGTCCCCAGGAGATAAAGTCCGCGCGAGCCGCCACGCGGCATCCTCGATATCCCCGAAATCAGCGAAGCCCTTGCAGAAATCGACGAACACCTGCTCGGCCTCGCGTTCCTCGATCTCCGCGATCACGTCGCG
>DASVRY010000435.1:0-2338 GCA_036388395.1 Chthoniobacteraceae bacterium | reverse complement strand
TGGAGCTGTGACCGAGACCGAGAGCAAAATCGAGCGCGTCCTGCTCGCGCTCGGCCGTGAGAGGCAGCCGAACAAGACCTTCTGCCCGTCCGAAGCCGCGCGCCGCCTCGAACCGGATGACTGGCGCGAGCTGATGCCCGCCGTTTGTGCCGCGGCTATCCTACTTTTCGAAGCCGGCAAACTGCGCTGCACCCAGCGTGGTGAAGATGTGAATCCCGCGCACGCGCGCGGCCCCGTCCGATTCTCCCTTCCACCTCTCAAGAGGTAAGCGGCCGTTGGCACTAAGGTGCTCTTGCCTCGCGTGCTATGGTCTCATCCAGTCGCGCCGTTCAAGGTTGGCTGACAAGGGTTCATCGTTCAGCCCCCCGCAATTGCGCTCCGCTCCGCGATCTTCGGAAGATGAACGACGACAACCACAGCGCGACCCCGGCCCCAGATGATCAAGCTCTGATCGGAACCGCGGGGTGGAGTCTTCCCAAGGCGGAGCACGGTCATTTCCCCGGAACAGGAAGTCACCTCGAGCGTTATGCTGCGGTCTTTCATGCGGTGGAGATCAACTCCTCCTTCCATCGCTCGCACAAACGTGCCATTTGGGCGCGCTGGCGCGATGCGGTTCCCGATCGCTTCCGCTTCTCGGTAAAGATGCCTAAGACGATCACCCACACCGCTCGTCTCGAAGGTGCAGAGGCGCTCGTTGCAACCTTTCTCGAAGAAGCATCAAACCTCGGCTCAAAGCTCGCCTGCATTCTAGTGCAGCTGCCACCAAGCCTCGGTTTTGATCCTGATGTTGCAGCTCGCTTTTTCCGACAGCTGCGAGATCGCACTTCCGTCGCCGTTGCATGCGAGCCGCGGCACGCGAGCTGGTTTGCTGAGGAAGCCAACGCACTCCTTGCGAGCGCCGGTATCGCTCGCGTGGCAGCCGATCCGGCGCGCGTTCCAGGTGCGGCCGAGCCGGGAGGTTCTCGCTCATTCAGCTACTTTCGCCTGCACGGTTCGCCGCGCATCTACTACTCCGCGTATAGCGATGAATTCGTCGCACAGCTTGCGCGCAGAGTCGCCGCCGAGCAACGGGAGAATCGCACTGCCTGGTGCATTTTCGACAATACCACATTAGGCGCCGCCACTCGGAACGCTCTTGATTTAGCTGATGCGGGCGCGGCGAGCCGCTGAAGGCGCGCAGTCGGTTTGAGCGCGTGGTGACCATTGCCGACCCGACTGAAAAGCGTCCGCTGGGTGGGGGAGCGCGTTCCGTTCTCATGGACTCGATCAATCGTAATCAACCGGAAGAGAACCGCGCCGACCTCAGCGGCCCAGAGGCTGCCGCCAGGATCAAGGATCTCGCGGAGCGCGCGGAGTCGTGCTTCTTCTGCACGGAGGTCGCCACGCCGGGCTCCAGCCGCGCCCGGCCGATGGCTGTGCAGCAGGTCGATGAGCAGGGCCATCTTTGGTTCCTCAGCGCCAGCGACTCACACAAGAACGAAGAAGTTGCGCGTGATCCTGTCGTTCACCTCTACTTTCAGGCGAATGCGCACGCCGGCTTTCTTTCGATCACCGGCACCGTGAATACCTCGCGCGACCGGGCGAAGATCGAGGAACTATGGAAGCCGATCATGAAGACGTGGTTCACGGGAGGGATCGACGACCCGCGGATCACAGTCCTGCGCGTCACACCCACCGAGGGATACTACTGGGACACGAAGCACGGCCGCGCCGTCGCTGGGCTGAAGATGCTCATCGGCGCGGCGATTGGGAAGACTCTCGACGATTCCATCGAGGGCACGCTGAGCTTCCCAAGACAGCCAGGCTGGTCATAGGCGTGCGCCTCCGCGGAGGCAGCTTCAGTCGGCAGGCGCGTAGTGTGCGACGACCCGGCGCACTTTGCCTGCTCCGTCAAACTCCATCATCTCGACCGCGCGCAAACGATTTACGCTTCGGTATTCCAGCACGCAACTCCGCACGCCTGCCGTGACCCGGAGAAACTCGAACCGCACCTCCGGGTATGCCTCCAGCCCCCGTTGGAAATACTCCCGTAGCGCCGCCTTGCCTCGCACCAGGCCATCATCCTGGCCGGTTAGCTTCGCAACAAACGGCGAGATTAACTCCACGTCTTCTGCGTATTGCGAAAGGATACCTTCGAGGTTGTGAGCGTTCCACGCATCGATCCACCCGCGCGCGTGTTGATCGTGATCAATCTCCTTTGCCACGCCTGTTGCCGATGCGTTCTCCGCCTCTTTCGGCGGCCATTCCACCCCGGCGAGTTCCGGCGGGAGCTGTCTCGGGTCCTGTGGGTAGATGAGCGACAGGTCCATTTTTGATTTGGATCCTTGGAGAAACTCCA
>DASVRY010000434.1:0-3214 GCA_036388395.1 Chthoniobacteraceae bacterium | reverse complement strand
GTCGCGTTTGTCGGGAGTTGGACGAGTTCGGCGGGCCTCGGCAGCGGTATCTTCACTGGCACAGATGCATACGTGCTCCGTGTAAAAGAGGGCGATCCGGCGCTAATCGGCGCGCGGTTTTCTTCATTCAAAGATCCAGTGCTGAACAGTGAGGGGAAGATTGCTTTCTCAGCGACGATCATCTCCAGCGGAAGCCCACAAGCAAAGCGCACCGGTATCTTCTCGGACGCGCTGACCGGGGAACTCAAGCTGCTCGCCTTGGAAGGAACTCCCTCAGTGGATGGAACGATGCTGAAACGAATTCAGAGTTTCTCATTACAGGGAGCAGAAGTGGTTTACACGGCGTCGTCAGGAGGTGGAGGACGAGCCGCTTATCGAGTAACTGCAGAGGCGACGAAGCGCGTGATCCGCACAGGGCAGCCGTTTGGTCTGACGCGAGTCAAGAGCTTCAACCTCCTTGCTGCGGTGCCCGGATCATCTGCACAGAACCGCGCCCACCGACAAGGTGCCGCCTCTTTTTCCATTCGCCTTGCTGACGGCACTCAGGCGCTTGTGGACAGCGCTGGAGAGGCGCTTAGCGCATTTGCTTACAGTGGGGACTACCTCGGCGGCACCCAACTCGGGGACGCTACATGGAAGAGCTTCGGACCGGTGGCCGCTCCGGACGACAAGTTTGCTGCGGTGAGCGCGAAGCTGACAATTGGCGTGGGCGGCGTGACTAATGATAATGCCACGGGCATCTTCCTCGGCAGCGGTACCACGTTTGAGCCGATCGCCCTAGTCGATAACACGACCGGAATCGGCAACACTCGATTCGCTACTTTCAAAGATCCAGTGCTCGCGCCGGAGAGCGGTCAAATAGCTTTTCTCGCCACCCTCGCCGGCTCTGGAGTGACAAAGAGTGATGACAGCACCGTCTGGTGGCGGTCCGCCGACGGGCCGTTGACGTTGCTCGCTCGCGAGGGTGGAGCACCGCCCGACACGGAAGCTGGCGGGCAGTGGCAAACATTCACAAGCATCGGGATCTCCGGAGGCGCGTCAGGTGGACCGCTGATTTACGGCAGCCTACGAATTGCGAGCGGCGGCGTAACGTCGAGTAATGACAGCGGAATATGGGCTGTGGACACTTCTGGGACACTTCGTCTTCTCACTCGCGAGGGGGATCTAATCGGCGGGAAAAGCATTGGTCGTATTGAAGCGTTCAATACCCTAGGCCTGCCGGGCGTAACCCGTTCCTTCAACAATGTGGGTGAAGTGGTCTACCGCGCGATCTTCACTGACCGTTCGGAGGCCATCATGCGCGTGCAGATTCCATAAGCTGGAATTGTTGATCGCAGCTGCCTTTTCGCCCGAGGAAGTTCCTTGGGTTCTCTAGTACTTTATAGCCGCAATGTAGCTGCGGTCGCCGGCGGTTGGCTGATGCGTCTGCCACTCAAATCCGGCGTCCCCTAGATAGCTGCGCATCTCGCCGATCGAGTAGCATTTCCCTTCCGTGGAGTGCATCAGGAGCGCGGAATATTGCGCGACAGCGAGCGGACCGGTCTTGTCTGCATTGACGTGACAATCATGGACGATCAGCAGACCGCCTTCGGGTAGCGCAGAATAAGAGCTTCTGAGAAGTTCGCGGACGACTGGCTCATCCCAGTCGTGGAGGACGTTCGAGATGAGATGCGTATCGAATCCGGTCGGCAATGGTTCCGCGAACATGTCTCCGGCGAGCACGTTCACCCGTTCACTGAAGCCCTGCCGCGCGACTGCTTCCCGCGCGATGCGATTCACGGGTGGCTTCTCGAACACGGTTGCGCGAAGTTCAGGATGACGAGCCGCGAAGCAGCACGCATAGATTCCGGAGCCGCCGCCGATATCGAGCAGGGTCTTGCGGTCCGCGAGGTCCACCTTCGCTGCCAAGGCGTGACCTAAATAAACTCCACGGCAGTCCATGGCCGCGGTGAATTGCTCTGCAAACTCCGGCTTTTCCATGGCAGCCGCCCATGCATCCTCGTCCTTGTAACTACCCCAGTTCGCTGGCTTGCCGGTGCGAAGCACCTTGAGCATATCCAGCGTCTGCGGGCGATCCTTCAGTGCCGTGTAATATGGCGCGAGATACCACGGGGAGCCTTTCACCAGATGTTCGCGCGCTCGTAGCGTGAGGTGAAAGCAGCCGCCCGATTGCGTCACCAGTTTCATGGCGGTGAAGAGGGTCATCATCACATCCGCCGGGCGCACGTGCAGATCGAAGTGGACACAGATGCTCCCGAGCGTGGCTGGGTGATCGGCCAGCCAGGTGAAGAGATCGAGGTGTGCAATGCCGGCCGCGAGAAGGTCGACGCCGTAAATGCCGTCGCGGAGGCGGTAAAGTTCCAGCGGATCAGTGGCAGGCTCGACGAGAAGAGGGGACATGAGAGTGGAAGAATGGGGCGTCGCTGCCGGAAGGTCGAACACGGAAGCTGCAAGGCCCGCGTCTGCCCTTGCCAGGATTCGCAGTGAGGCCAAGACTCCTTCCTAGATGAAACTTCTAACCTCCCTTTGCATCTTCGCCCTGCTCGCCATGTCCGCTCTCGCCGCTGATCCAATCCGTCACGTTGTCTCGCTTAAGTTCAAGAAAGACGCCGATCCGGCAAAGGTGCGGAAAGTGGAGGAGGAGTTTGCGGCGTTGAAGGGAAAGATCCCGGCGATTGCGTCACTGGAGTGGGGGACGAACATTAGTCCAGAAAAGCATGACAAGGGGTTCACCCATTGCTGGATCGTCGACTTCAAGAGCGCGCAGGATCGGGACGCTTATCTCGTTCATCCGGATCACGAGGCATTTGCCAAAGGGCTTGGCGGCCTCATCGAGGACGTGTTCGTGCTGGACTTCGTGCCGCGCTGAAACGGGTCGCGCAGGAGAGTTGCGCTTTAGGCGCTAAGCCGAAAACCCTTATCTCCTGGGTGGTTTTTCTTCGCCCGCTTGTTTGCAGGGGCGGATCAAGGTCCCCAGGAGGGCGCTTGGCAGTGGATGTTTTTGTCGAGCCGAAGCACGAGAGCAGCCGAAGGGTGCGCTTTGCGCCGCACTCGCGGTGTTGCGGTCTTGAGACGCACAACATGCAAGGCTCAGGCAGGGCGACTCCCCGCTGGCAACGTCGCTCGTGGTACGGCGGGGTCCTTCGACTTCGCTCAGGATGACCGGTCTTTGTAGATGTGCGGTTCCGCGCTGCGCTATTTCCTTGTGGCGAGG
>DASVRY010000433.1:0-3528 GCA_036388395.1 Chthoniobacteraceae bacterium | reverse complement strand
CGGAAAAGGAACGAGCCGAGAATCCCCCGCGCCTCGTTCTCCCCGAGGGTCGGCGCGGCGTCCATCACCTCCTGAAGCACCGTCTTGTCCGCGTCGAGCGTGTCGGCGCGGTGCTGGCTGAAGTAGCCGATCTTCGCGTTCAGCCCGAGACGGCGTTCGCCTTTTTGAAACTCCAACACCCCCGCCATGATCTTGAGCAGCGTCGATTTACCGGCGCCATTCGGGCCCACGAGCACAGTGCGTTCGCCGCGTTCGATCTCCAGATCGAGCCCCTCGTAAACTTTGAGCGTGCCATACGCCATGTGGATCTTCTCCAGCGAAATGGCGCGGGATCCACCGCGCGGCGGTTGTGGAATCTGGAACCGGAACGGCTTCTTTGGAGGAAGCGGCTTCTCGATCAGCTCCATACGCTCGATCTGCTTCAGCTTGCTCATCGCCTGTGAAGCTTTCGAGGCGACCTGCCGGAACCGATCATAAAACTCGCGGAGGTTCGCGATCTCCTTCTGCTGATTCTTATAAGCTGTATTCTGCTGTTCGTAGCGCTCCTCGCGCTGACGCAGAAAATCCGAGTAATTGCCGGTGTAGCCGGTGAGCTTTTGCTCCGCGATCTCGTGCACGCTTTCCACGATCTCATCCATGAACTGGCGATCGTGCGAGATCATGAGAATCGCGCCGGAGTAGGTCTTGAGATACTCCTGCAGCCAGAGCAGTGAGAGCAAATCGAGGTGGTTCGTCGGCTCGTCGAGCAGCAGGAGATCCGGCTCCATCACGAGCAGTCGGGCAAGGTGCGCGCGCATCACCCAGCCGCCGCTCATCTCCTTCGCAGGTCGGGAGAAATGCTCCTCTTTATAGCCAAGCCCGCGGAGCATCTTCTTCGCTTTCGCCTCAACTTGCGGGTTGCTCAATGCCTCGTGCTTCGCGTGGGCCTCGAGGTATTCCGGACCGTCGACGGTGCCGGCGGACTCGAGTTCCTTGAGCCGCTTTTCCAGTGCGGGAATCTCGCCAGAGCGACCTGTGGCGACGTCAATCACCGTCTCATCGCCGACTGGCGCGCTTTCCTGCGGAAGAAAACCGACCATCGTCCACTCGTCGCGCTCGACACTGCCGGAATCCGGTTCATCGAGGCCGAGGATGATGTTGAAGAGCGTCGACTTGCCCGCGCCATTCGGGCCAACGAGTGCGATCCGCTCGGCGTAGTTGACCGTGAGGTTGGCGTTCTCGAAGAGCGTGCGACCGCCGACGGTTTTTCTGAGATCGCGAATCGTAAGCATGGGAAGAGTGGGAAGTTAGGAAAGCGAAAGAGATGGAAGAAGCGGCCGCACGATAGCGGGTGCTTCCGTTATCTGCGAATCATCCGGCGCGCCAGTGAATCCTGAGCGCGTGAGCCAGGCTCCCAACGCGGACTGATCCAACGCCCCGCTCAAGCGAGGCAAGCCATCGCGGGGCGAGGTGGCTGCGGCACGAGGTCGAGTTCCTCGAGCAGTGCGCGATCTTCGTCGACGCCCGGATTTTCTGCGGTGAGCAGTTTGTCGCCGTAGAAGATGGAATTTGCACCAGCGAAAAAGCAGAGCGCCTGGCCTTCACGTGACAACCGGGTGCGGCCGGCGCTGAGGCGGACCTTCGCCTTTGGCAGCGCAATGCGCGTCAGGGCGATGAGCCGGACGAGCTGGAAAACGTCCACCGGTGGCTGGTCTTCAAGCGGCGTGCCGGGCATGGCCATGAGGCAGTTGATTGGCACGCTTTCCGGCGCAGGATCAAAGTTCGTCAGCACCTCGAGCATCTTCAGGCGGTCGATCTCGCTCTCGCCCATGCCGATGATTCCCCCGCAGCAGACATCCATCCCCGCCTCCTGCACGGCAGCGATGGTGTTCAGCCGATCCTGAAAAGTGTGGGTCGTCACCACGTTTGCATAATGCTCCGGCGAGGTGTCGATGTTGTGATTGTAAGCCGTGACGCCTGCTTCCTTGAGCTGACGCGCTTCACTCGTCGAGAGTTGCCCGAGAGTAACGCAGACCTCCATTCCGAGCTGGCTGACTTCCCGGATCGTGCCGAGCACCTGCTCAAAGCGCGGATCGCCGCTGCGCACGCCCTTCCAGGCAGCACCCATGCAAAAGCGCGTGGAGCCATTCTCCCGAGCACGCCGAGCGACCTCCATCACCTCCTCCGTCTGCATGAGCTTCTCCGCCTGCACACTAGTCTTGTAGCGGGCGCTCTGCGCGCAATAGCCGCAATCCTCGGAGCAGCCGCCCGTCTTGATGCTCAGCAGCGTGCAGAGCTGGACTTCATTTTCGCTCCAGTGCGCAAGGTAGGCATTTCGCCCCTGCTGAATGAGGTCGAAGAACGGCTGATCGTAGAGCGCCTGAAGCTGAGAGAGAGTCACGCGTGACGAGTGGATGGAGAGCCGCGGGGAGTCAAGCGCGGAGGGGAAGGATGTGAACGTCGAACGTTCAACGTCGAACGCCCAACATCGAAGTAGGACAATGGCGAGGAGCTCGTCCTTGGCCTTGGATCCGAGGACCTCCACCTAGGATCGAGGTGAACTACTGCAACTGGATCACTGCACCCAGCGGCCGTTCGCCGACGAGAGCATCGGCAGCTCTTCGGTCCGATACTGCGTCTTGCCTATCGCGCCGATCATCTTGGTGCCAGTGGCAGCCTGCCATTTCCTGCTCATGCTTTCGCCAGTGTGGCAGCCCCAGCTCTTCACGAACGCGTCACGGGCAAAGATCCCGCGTTTGATCTGAGCGAGCTCCTTCTCGTGGAGCCACACCTTGGATGCGCTGTCGATGTTGTTCGAGTAGTCGAACATGAAACACGCCTTGTTTGAGTGGCCGAAGTATTCAAAGCCGACGATCTTCACCTGATCCCGCGGGCGGCCGTTGTTCAGGTAGTTGATGACCTCGGAGCCCTTGTCGAAATAGACGAGCTTCACTCCGTAGGCGTCGCGGACGCTGGCGATGTTGCTGATCAGGTCGGCGTTCTCCTGCTTCGAGCGGGTGCGGTAGGCATCGACGAAAACGAGCCAGGTGATCGGATAATCACGGCCGCGTTCTGCCTGCAGCTCCTGAATCCGCAGGCGGGCCGCACGGATGAAGTTCATCCACCAGCCATCGTGTGGCTGAGCCTTATACTTCTCCCACTGGTAAAGCGACACACCGCCGCTGAGGATGATGTATTCCTGATTCTGCGCCGAGGCAGTGACGGGAGCAGCAGCAATCGCCCGAATGGCGAGAAGGAGGAGAAAAAGCGGTCTCATGGCGCGGGAAGATAGGAAAGGAATGGCGAATGTCTAATGTGGATTCGCGAGCCGCTTAAGCACCGTAGTGATACCTGAGCTGCGCGACTAGAATTCCGCCTTCTACAGCACGGTAGACGAGGCGGTGCTCGGCATCGATCCGACGTGACCAGTAGCCGCGGAGTGCGTGCTTTAGCGGCTCCGGTTTTCCGATCCCCGAGTGCGGATTACGGGTGATGTCTTTGAGAAGCTGATTAATTCGTGAGATGACCTTAGGATCGTGCGCCTGCCAA
>DASVRY010000432.1:0-1782 GCA_036388395.1 Chthoniobacteraceae bacterium | reverse complement strand
CTGGAGCAGGCACTGGCGAGTGGTGAAGGGGTAGCCTTGGAGAAGCGCTATCTGCGGCCGGATGGCACGGTCGTCTGGGCAGCGAGCAGCCTCACCCCGCTGCACGTCTCCGCCGATTATCCTAAATCGGTTCTGGTGGTGACTACCGATCTCTCCGCCCGCAAGCACGCGGAGCTCGCTCTACGAGCGTCCGAAGAGCGCTTCCGGGCGATCGTCAGCCAGGCGACGGCCGGGATCGGCTACGCGGATATGGAAGGGCGACTGACCTTCGTCAACGAGCGGCTCACCGAGATTGTGGGCTGCGGACCTAGAGGACTTGTGGGGCGAACGATGCGCGACCTCATCCAGTTGGATGACGAGGCGGAGAGCAGTCATAGGCTGGAGAGAACTATGAAGGAGGGGATCCCTTTCCAGTTGGAGCAGCGTCTCGTGCGGGGGGATGGTGCCATCGTCTGGGTGAACGCGACCGTTTCAGCCATCCGAGACCCCGCGCAGAACGTACGCTCCGTCGCCACGGTGATAATCGACATCACGGATCGTAAGGAGGCGGAAGAGGCGCTCCGCGCGAGCCAGGAACGGCTGCGGCTCATCGTCGAAAACGCGCGCGAATACGCTATCTTTTCGCTCGACCTGACCCGACAGATCACGAGCTGGAACTCGGGTGCTCAGGCAATCCTTGGGTACGCATCGGAGGAGGCGATCGGCCAAAGTGCAGACATCCTCTTCACCCCGGAAGACACTGCGGCGGCAATCCCCGCGGCTGAGGCGGCCACAGCCCTGCGCGAGGGCTCGGCTAGTGAGGAGCGTTGGCACGTGCGCAAGGATGGGAGCCGCTTCTGGGCGAGTGGCGTCCTCATGGCCATGCACGACGGATCGGGTAACGCCGTCGGACTGGTGAAGATCTTCCGCGACCGTACCGAGGACCTCCGTAGCCGAGAGGCTCTCGAGCGCTATCAAGACGAGATCTGGGAAGCGTTGCAAGAAACGGAGCGTGCTCGGGCTGAAGCCGAGGCCGCTGGCAAGGCGAAGGATCACTTCATGGCCGTTCTCTCGCACGAACTCCGGACTCCTCTTACTCCCGTGCTGATGGCCGTTCGCATCCTTTCACGCGACAAGGGTCTCACGGATTCGATGCGCGAAGTGCTTTCGATGATCCAGAGGAACGTGCAGCTTGAAGTCAAGCTGGTCGACGAGCTGCTCGATCTAACCCGGATCGGGCTCGGCAAGATGGAGCTTTTTGCTGAACCGATCGACCTACATGAGGTGCTTAGCAGCGTAGAAGAAGTCGTCCGGGGTGACGTGGAAGCGAAAAGGCAGCAGCTTACCATTGAGCTACAAGCTCAGGAGCACATGCTCACGGGCGACCGCAAACGCTTGCAGCAGGTCTTTTGGAACCTTCTGAGAAACGCATCTAAGTTCACACCGGAAGGAGGCTCGATTGCCCTCCGGTCGCGGCAGCTCATGTCTACAGAGAACCCGTCCACAAGCCGGATCGTCGTAGAGGTTTCGGACAACGGGATTGGTCTCGAGGCTGACGCGGTCGAGCGAATCTTCGATGCATTCGCCCAAGCGGACGAGAGCGTCGCCCGAGAATTTGGAGGGCTGGGCCTCGGCCTAGCTATCGCGAAAGCCGTGGTGGACGCCCACGGCGGGACGGTTCGCGCGACCAGCGCTGGCCGAGGGGAGGGGACAACGTGCATTGTCGAGTTACCCCTTCATCCTGAGCATGGGGTGTAGCCTGTGCGTCACCTCGAGCTCTGATCTTGAAATCACCCGTTAGCG
>DASVRY010000431.1:0-15672 GCA_036388395.1 Chthoniobacteraceae bacterium | reverse complement strand
CGCGAAGATCTGCGCCGCATGCCGGTGATCACGATCGATCCAGACGACGCGAAGGATTTCGACGACGCGATCCACGTTGAGCGACTTCCGAATGGCGGCTGGCGGCTCGGCGTGCATATCGCCGACGTGTCGCATTACGTGCGGCCTGGCCGCGCGCTCGACAAGGAAGCGCGGCTCCGCGGCAACAGCACCTACCTCGCCGACCGCGTGATTCCTATGCTGCCGGAGCGGCTGAGCAACGGCATCTGCAGCCTGCGACCCGATGAAGATCGGCTCACTTCATCCGCGTTCATCGAGTTCTCCAGCGGCGGGAAGATCAAGTCGGCGCGCTTTGCGAAGACGGTCATCCGCAGCGCCGCTCGCCTGACTTACAAGCAAGCCTTCGCCGTTCTCCAAGGCGGCACGAGCGGCAACCCTGGCATCGATGAGCGCGTCCATGTCGCCTGGGAGCTGGCCTCCTTGCTCCGCAAAAATCGATACGCTGCCGGCTCACTCGATCTCGATTTCCCAGAGGTGAAGGTGCGGCTCGACGAAAACGGCAAAGCCGTGCGGCTGGAAAAGATCGAGAACGACATTTCGCATCAGCTCATCGAGGAATGCATGCTCGCCGCCAATGAGGTGGTCGCGCGCGAGATCAAGGGACGTCAGCAACCGTCAATTTACCGCATTCACGAGGATCCGGATCCGGATCGCCTTTCGGAATACCGCGAACAGGCGGCGACCTACGGCTTCAAAGCCGGTGACCTCACGCAGCGGCGCGAAGTGCAAAAGCTGCTCGCGGCCATCAAAGGCAAGCCCGAGGAGTACGCGCTGAAGATTGGCTTTCTGAAGAGCCTCAAACGCGCGGCTTACGACACCCGCCCGCTCGGCCACTACGGGCTGGCGAAGGTGAATTACACCCACTTCACGAGCCCGATCCGGCGCTATGCGGATCTCGTGGTGCATCGCGTCCTCGCGCAGCAGCGCGGCCCCTCGGTCGCGGAGTTTGGCGCGACGGCGCTGCATATTTCCACCACCGAGCGGACCTCCGCCGATGCGGAGAAAGACTCGGTGCAGCTCAAGAAGATGGAGTTCTTCCAGCGGCAACTGGAGTCGAAACGGCCAGAGGAAATGCGCGCGGCGGTGGTCGATGTCCGCAGCTATGGGCTCGTCGTCGAGCTGCCGGATGTGCTCGTCTCCGGGCTCATCCACGTGAGTTCTTTGCCCGGAGATTTCTACATGTTCGATCCCGTGCGGCTCGCCTTCACCGGACGCAAGACGAAGCGTCGATACAAGATCGGCGACGAGCTGCGGGTGATCGTCTCCCGAGTGGACGCTTACAAACGGCAGATCGATTTCGTACCGGTCGGCTGATGCGGTGGCGCGTGCTCGCGATTGGCAAGCCGAAGCTCGATTTCGCCCGCAGTGGAATTGAGGAATACGCCGGGCGGCTACAGAGCTTCGCGCCGCTAAAGCTGGAGTACCTCAAATCGGGCACCCAATTCGCGGAATCGGCCGGCCTGGCCGAACGAAGCCAGGGTTCATTTCGGATCGTGCTCGATGAGCGCGGCGAACACCCCACGAGCCGCGAACTCGCGCGGAAGCTGGACCAGTGGGAGCAACGCAGCGTGAAAGAAGCGGCGCTGATCATCGGCGGGGCGGATGGTCACACGCGGGAGCTGCGCGACTCGGCGGATTGGCTCTGGTCGCTGAGCCACCTCACGCTCCAGCACGAACTCGCGCTCGTGGTCGCGCTCGAGCAAATCTACCGCGCCTACTCGATCAAAGCCGGCCTGCCTTATCACCGGGACTAGGTGGGATTACCCGCGAAGACGCGAAGCGCCCGAAGAAAGAGGGAACTCACCCGGAGAACACGGAGTTCTGCAGCGGCTTCCCTCTCCGTGTCCTCCGTGCTCTCCGTGGTTCAAGTGCCCCTCCCTTCGCGCTCTTCGCATCTTCGCGGTTAAACAAAATCCTCAGCCCCCTTGCGGCCACGGCGTAGTGCGTGCATCCTCCGCGCCGCATGCAGACGATCGTCATCGGTCACAGGAACCCGGATATGGACTCGATCTGCGCGGCCATTGGCTACGCAGAATTGAAGCGGCTGAGCGGCCACGACAACGTCCTCGCCGCGCGCGCGGGGAACACCAACGAGCGGATCGATTTCGTCCTGAGCAAGTTCGGCGTGCCGGCGCCGACCTTGATCAACGATCTCTCGCCGCGAGTCGGCGACGTCATGCAGTCGCGCGTCATCTCCGTCCGCGCGGACTCGCCCGTCTATGACGCGATTCAGCTCATCGACGCCAAGCGCCTCCGCGGGCTGCCCGTCGTCGATGAACGTAATCGCTGCCTCGGCCTGCTCTCGGCCTTCAAGATCAGCCACTACCTTTTCCCGCCACGTGAGGAAGCAAACGCCGCGCGCGTCATCACCGCTTCGCTCGCCGACATCGTGACCACCTTTGGCGGCGCACTGGTCACCGGCTCGCTCAGCTCCGAAACCGCTGAGCAGTTTCTCATGGTCGGAGCCATGGCTGAAGTTTCCTTCGGCCCGCGGCTCGAGCGTTACGCAGAACGTAATATCGTGCTCTTTGTCGGCGACCGACCGCGAATCCAGCAAATGGCGATCGACGCAGGGGTAAGCGCCGTCGTCGTCACCGGCGGCCTACCCGTCGATGAGGAGACGCGCGCCCGTTCACGCGCTGCGGGCGTGACGATGATCAGCTCGCCGCACGACACCGCGACCACTGTGCTGCTCGCGCGTGGCGCCGTGCGCGTCGAGCGCATGACCGAGCCCGAATACCTCAGCTTCGCGCCAGATACGCTGCTCGACGAGGCGCGCCACATCGCCGCCGATTCCGCCGCGTTCGTCTTTCCCGTGCTCGGAGAAGACGGAACCCTTGTCGGCATTCTTTCGAAATCCGATTTCCTCAAGGAGCTCCCGCGCCAGCTCATCCTCGTCGACCACAACGAGCTGAACCAGGCAGTGCGCGGCGCAGACAAAGTGCCGATCGTCGAGATTCTCGATCACCACAAACTCGGCGGCTTCAGCAGCGATACACCGATCCTCTTCTGGAATAACCCCGTCGGCTCCACGAGCAGCATCGTTACGATGTGCTATCAGCAAGCCGGCATTCCGATCCCCAAGCCCATCGCCGGGCTGCTCATGGCAGGCCTCATCTCCGACACGCTCAATCTCACCTCGCCCACCGCGACGACGGTCGATTTTGACATCCTCCATCGCCTCGCCAAAATCGCCGAGTGCGATCCGGCGGTGCTCGCCGAGCAGATCTTTTCAGTCGGGTCGCCGCTGCTCACCATGTCCCCCGAGCAGGCGATCAATGCCGACTCGAAGCTCTACGAGGAGGACGGACACCGCTTCACCGTCGCGCAGATCGAGGAGCTGACCTTTGCTCATTTTCCGGAGAAAAGTGCCGCCCTGCTCGCTGCCCTCGAGACCGAGCGGCAGAAGCAAGGCCTCCTCTTCACCGCCTTGCTCGTGACCGACATCAACGACCAGACGTCGCTCCTGCTCGTCCGTGGCGCGGAAGACTTCACGAAGACGATCGACTACCCCGAACACGCTTCAGACATCTGGGCACTGGCAGGCGTTGTCTCTCGGAAAAAGCAGCTCCTGCCCTATCTACTGCAGTGCGTCCAACGGATGCTCGCAGCGAAGTAGAGGCGATTCGGAAAACGCAGTACGCCGAAGGCTTAGAAGCATTGCGCGATCTTCTCTGCCTTCAAGGTTCAACTCAGGTGCTCAACCTGATTAGCGCGCTTCGGCCGTCTCCGCGTACGGCCCGGCCTTCAGCAGATCTGCAATCCCACCTTGATTCTGCATGAGGCTCTTCATGCTCCAGTGTACGTGACCGGGAATCCCACCGCCTTGGCGCGTCAACTCGATCTGTCGGATCATCTCTGACGCAGGCCGGCTCGACCCAATTCGCTCGGTTGCGATACCCGGCCAGATTGGGACTCCGCGACTCTGCGCCCGCCACCATTCCAGCAGCACGGGAAAGCTCTGCTTGGCGGGCTCGATGCCCCAGTAGAGCTGTGGTGAAAGGTAGTCGCACCAACCTTCAGCCAGCCATTTTCGGGAGTCGGCAAAAAGCTGCGCATAAGCATCGAGATCCGCCTCGATCGTCGCGGGATTGCGCGGGCGCCATATGCCAAAGGGACTGATGCCAAATTTCACGGAGGGCTTGGCGCTCTTGATCCCACTATTCAGGGCTGCGACGAACTGATTGATGTTCTCCCGGCGCCAGTCCGGTCGTCTCAGGCCCGTCTTCATTCCATGCCGCTCCCAAGTGGCATCGTCGGGAAAGAACGCGTCTCCCTTCTTCAGCGGGTAAGCATAAAAATAGTCGTCGATGTGCACCCCATCGATGTCGTAGCGGCGGACTACATCGAGCATCACCTCGAGCACGTATTCGCGGGCGGCGGGTTCGCCTGGATCGATCCAGAGCTGCGACCCGAAGCGGCGGATCCAATCCGGATGTTTTCGACTCACATGATTTTCCGCAAACGACCCACTGGCACTCGTTGCTGCACGGAAAGGATTGAACCACGCATGCAATTCGATCCCGCGCTTGTGCGCCTCCTCGATTGCAAACTCCAGCGGATCGTATCCTGGCGATACTCCCTGCTTGCCGGAGACAAACTGCGACCACGGCTCGAGCTTTGAACTATAGAGAGCATCGCTCGCTGGTCGCACCTGGAAGAGAATCGCGTTCAGCTTCAACTCCTTCGCGCGGTCGAGAATCGCGCGGAGCTGCGCCTTCTGCGTGGCCACGGGGAGTCCTGCCTTTGCTGGCCAGTCGATATTGTAAACCGTGGCCACCCAGGCCGCGCGAAACTCCTTCTCCGGCGATGCCGCCTGCGCCGGAACGCTTGTAAGAGGAAGCACGGAGACAATACTCAACAGGAGGAGCGAGACTACAGTTCGAGTTATCAGGGAGTTCATGTGAGAGTGCTTGGCTGAGGGTGCGAGCCCGTCTCGAGCCCATCGGGAGCGCGGTCGCGGTTGACTCTATCCATCCGCAAACGATTTTGCACCCTTCATGCCCGCCGCCGCCGCCGAACTCTCCACCGTCTCTACGTGGTTTCAGGCGAAGTATGGCGAGCCCACTCCCGCACAACATGCGGCCTGGCCGCTCATTGCGCGTGGAGCAAATGTCCTCATCGCCTCGCCGACTGGCACGGGTAAAACCTTCGCCGCCTTCTACAGCGTGCTCGATGCACTGGTCTCCGAAGCAGCGGCCGGCAAGCTCGCCCAGACCATTCACTGCATCTACGTCTCGCCGCTGCGCGCACTGAGCTACGATCTGGAGAAGAATCTTCAGCAGCCCCTCGAGGAGATCTTCGGCGAAGCAAAGCCACCAATCAGAGTCGAACTCCGCAGCGGCGACACGAATCAGGGACAGCGCGCTCGTCAATTTACAAAGCCGCCCCACATCCTGCTCACCACTCCGGAGAGCCTTTGCGTGCTGCTTAGTCAGGAAAAGTGGCTCGCGCATCTTGCCGCTGTGCGCTGGTTGATCGTCGATGAAATCCACGCCTTGGCCGACAACAAGCGCGGCGCACATCTCAGCCTCAGCGTCGAGCGGCTTGATCATCTTCGCGGACGCGCTCGACCGCGGCTCCAGCGCATCGGCCTCTCAGCGACGATTGCGCCATTGCCAGAGGTGGCGCAGTTCCTTGTCGGAACAAACGGGCACTGCGAGATCATCGACGTCGCCTCCGCGAAGAAGATAGATCTCCGAGTCTATACGCCGCTGCGCAAGAATCCTTACCCGGAGGCTGGCTATACGGGCGAACGGCTCATCCGCGAACTCGGCGCTCTCATTCAAAAGCACCGCACAACTCTTATATTTTCCAACGTGCGCTCCGGCGCCGAAGCCACGACCTACTGGCTGCGCGAGAATTTTCCCGAGATCGCAGATCAGATCGAATGCCACCATGCTTCGCTCGAGCGAGACGTTCGGCGCGACGTGGAGGACCGGCTTAAACGAGGTGAGCTGCGGGCCGTCGTTTGCTCGACTAGCCTTGAGTTAGGTATCGATATCGGCGCGGTGGAGCTCGTGGTGATGCTCTCCACCCCGAAAGGCGTGAGCAAAGCGCTTCAGCGCGCTGGCCGCGCGGGGCACAATGTTCATGCGATCAGCCGCGGCGTGCTCATGGCGACAAATGTCAGCGATCTCGTGGAAGCCTGCGCAACGGTGTTGCTCGCCCGCACCCGTCACCTCGAACTCGTCCGCGTGCCGGAATCCCCGCTCGATGTGCTTGCGCAGCACCTTGTCTCCATGGGGTGCACTGATTACTGGAGCCGCATCGACGCGCTGGCGCTGATTCGCGCAGCTTACCCGTTCCGCAATCTCCAAAGCGACGAGTTTAACGACGTGCTCGATTACCTAGCAGGCGGCGGGGCTTCACTGCGGCGGCAATACACCGAGGTTTTTGGAAAGATCGAGCTGGATGAGGAAGGCTTTCGTACGCGCGAGGGACGCGTCAGGCGGGAGTTTCTGCAGAACGTCGGCGTGATTCCCAATGTTGGACAGGTCAAGGTGCGGGCAAAGACCCGCGTTTTGGGTTCCGTGGAGGAGAGCTTCATCCGACAGATTCGGCTCGGCGATGTTTTCATGATGTCTGGCCGTCCGGTGCGGCTCGACAAGGTGACGCAGATGGAGGCGTGGGTCACGCCTGCGCCGGGAGCGCTGCCCACAGTGCCGCGCTGGAACGCGGCCAAGATGCCGCTCTCCAATCGCGTCGCGGAGGAGATTGTCGATTTCCGCGGAACCCTCCGCAAGTGGATCACTAGTCATCCGGAGGAGTCCCTCTCCACCTGGATTGCTGATCGGTTGGATTGCGGGAAAGCCAATGCTGAAATCATTTGCAAGATGCATGTCGCGCAGCATGCGATCTCGGAAATTCCAACCGCCGACTTTCTCCTCGTGGAAGAGCTGCTCGAGACGGTCAGCCCGAAGGATAAGCCGCAAAAGAAAACAGCAGTCGCTAGACACTATTTTTTTCACTCGCTGATTGGCCGCGCCGCGAACGATGCGCTCGCACGGGTTGTAACCTTCCGCCTAAGCAAGCTACGCGGTGGGAATGCGGTCGCTACGCCTCATGATTATGGCTTTGTGCTTACACTAACACCGCAGCAGCATTTCACAGCGGAAGAGCTGCCAAAGCTGCTGGAGCTCGCCGGATTTGAGAGCGAGCTGCACGCGTCGTTAAACCAGTCGGAGATGCTCAAATATCACTTTCGCAATGCCGCCCAGACGGGCTTGATGGTCTATCGCAACTACTTCGATCAGCAGAAGTCAGTGAAGAAGCTGCAGTGGAGTTCCGAGGTGATTTTCAATGTGCTCCAACAGCATGAGCCGGATCATGTGCTGCTCCGCGAGGCCCGGCGCGACACGCTACGCGTCTTCCTCGACATCGAAGGTGCACTTAGCTTCCTCGACGCCCAAAGCCGCAAGCCGCTGCGCCTGCATAAGGTCGAACGAGTCCCACCGCTCTCCTTTGCGATGTACGCCACGAAGATCAAGGAGGCGTTGCTCGTCGAGGATCCCTACGAAACGATGGAGCGGCTTTATAACCGCTGGTGGAACGAGATCGAACATGGATCGGACGCGACTGGAGATTGAGCCCGGCCTCTGGCTCGATGCGCGCCGTGCGCTCTGGCTGAAGGAGGCAAGCACGCTTGCGGTCAGCGATCTACACCTCGGCTATGCCTGGGCGCAGCGACACACCGGGCAGCTCCTGCCTTTAAGCGCGCAGGAAGACTCCGTCTCGCGGCTGCGGGCGCTGGTCGATGACTATCAACCGCGGGATCTGATATTGCTCGGCGATATTGTGCATCAAGCGGTCGCACTGCCGCCGTTGAAAGAGGAGCTCTGCCGCCTCTTCACCGAGCTGGGCGAGCGAACGACCCTCCGGCTCGTCGCTGGTAACCACGACACTCACCTCCCTAGGCTGCTCGCCGACTGCGGACTTGCCGCTCCCATGCTCCGGGAATGGAGCGCCGGAGGTTTCCTGCTTATCCACGGCGATCGATTGCACACGAACGAAAGGAATGCGCCTGCCGGCGAGATGGAGCCGGGGCTTCGAATCATCATGGGCCATGAGCATCCAGCGATCTCCGTCGGCGACCGAGTTTCGCGGATAAAATGCCCCTGCTTCTTGATCAGCCGCGGGATCATTGTGCTTCCGGCATTTTCGCTCTGGGCTGCAGGCACCGAGATCCTCTCCAGCCGCTATCTGTCCCCGCTCGCCGCCCGTAGCTCTTTCACAAAAGCGGTCGCAATCCTTGCCGGCAAGTTGCTCCCCATCCCGCTCGCAGCGCAGCGCTGATGCCGGGCCATGGGTAAGGCAGCCGCTTTAGATCTGCACGCCTGCTTCCGGTTTTAGCTTCGGACGGAGATATTCGATGATCGTGGCCACCGATTCCTCGAGTGACTCGCGGTCGGTGTGCACGACGACCTCCGGATCAGCGGGAGCTTCATAGGGAGCCGAGACTCCCGTGAACTCCTTGATCTCACCGGCCCGCGCCTTCTTGTATAGATCCTTGGGATCGCGTGCTTCACAGACTTCCAGCGGTGCATCAACGAAGACTTCGATGAAGTCGCAGCCGCCTTCCAGGGCGATCTCACGGGCTCGGCGGCGATCCACACGATAGGGCGAAATAAAGGCCGTTACGGTGATCAATCCGGCGTCGGCCATCAGCCGAGCGACCTCACCCACCCGCCGGATATTTTCCACACGGTCTTCAGGGGAAAAGCCAAGGTTGCTGTTCAATCCATGGCGAACGTTATCTCCATCAAGAATATAGGTATGCAGGCCGAGGTTGAAGAGTTCACGTTCCAGTGCCTGCGAGATGGTTGACTTCCCAGAGCCGCTAAGGCCGGTTAGCCAGACGACGGCGCCTTTATGGCCATTGCGCAGAGCACGCTTCATCGGCGTCACCTCCCCTTCGCTCCAGAAGATATTCTGACTCTTCACCTTCGTGCGATCGGTATAGACGCCGCCGAAAATAATGCCACCGCCCGCCACATGCCGCTCGTCCATGATGACAAAGCGCCCGAGCAACGCGTTGCGATCGTGATTATCCATCACCAGCGCGCCGCGAGTCTGGAGCGTCACTTCCGCGACATCGTTGCGGGCAACATAGTCACGACCTTGGGCAACATTCTCCAGGGTGCTGGCATCGATGATCTTCTCGATCGACACGATCTCCGCATCGAGTTCCTGAGTGGCCAGCTTCAGCTTGTAGCGTTCGCCTTTGGCAATATTTCGCTTCCCCATCCAAAAGAGCCGGGCTTTCACTCGGTTCGATTCAATCGGTGGGTCCTGCTCGTGGGATGCGATATGCCCACGTTCCACGAAGATCTGTTCGGTGAGCGTGATCGAAACAGATTCTCCAGCAACGGCCACGTCTCGCGCGGGTGATTCCCAGGCTTCGATACTGGCCACGGTGCTCGTCTTGTTGTTCGGCGAAAAGATAAGCGTATCGCCGACGCGCAAGGTGCCGGTCTCTATGCGGCCGGCGATGATCCGCCGCTCGTCAAAGCGGTAGACATCCTGCACCGGAAAGCGCAGTGGCAGATCATGCACAGCCTTCGGCGGCTCGAACTGATCGAGCATGGAAGTAATCGTCGGCCCAGTATACCAAGGCATCTCCTTGGAGCCGGATTGCTCCACGTTGAAGCCGTTTCGGGCTGAGATCGGGACGAAGGTCCGCGCTTCCAATCCAATCTGCTGAAGGAACGCCTTGTATTCAGTGACCACGCTGTTGAAGACCTCTTCACTAAAGTCCACGAGGTCCATCTTGTTCACGGCGACGACCACCTGCTTGATACCCAACAAGCTCAGGAGATAGCCATGACGCCGGCTCTGCTCCCGCACACCTTCATTGGCCGCGATGAGCAAGACCGCCGCGTCGGCACTCGCCGCGCCAGTAATCATATTCTTGAGGAATTCCTTATGACCCGGGGCATCGATGATGACGTAGGGGCGCTTCTCGGTGCGGAACTGGATCTGTGTGGTGTCGATCGTGATATTCTGCTCCTGCTCCTCGAGGAGTGCGTCGAGGAGGAACGCATACTCGAATTCCATCCCCTCCTCTTTGCAGGCTGCCTGGATCTGTTCCACCTTGCCATCGGGCAGCGATTTCGTGTCGTAGAAGATGCGGCCGATGAGGGTCGACTTGCCATGGTCCACGTGACCGACAAAAACAACTTTCAGGCGGCGATCACCGTCAGCATTCAGGCTGGGTTTACCGAGTTGCCCGGTATGAGCAGCGAGAGCGGACTCAGGTTTTGGAAGAGGAGGTGTAGCGAGCGTGGCAGACATTTGGATACGGGAAGGTGCTGTGGCGGGTAATCTGGACGGTCGCTTACATGAAGCCTTTGGCGCGGAGCTTTTGCATCGCGTTGCGCTCATGGTGATCCTGGGCGCGCCCAGCACGTTCGCTGGTTTTAGTGATAGCTAGTTCGTCGACGATCTTGTCGATGGTATCGGCTTCGCTCTCCACCGGGCCAGAAATCGGCCAGCAGCCTAGGGAACGGAAGCGGTAGCGTTTCCCGTCTGCGCCATTCCGGGCGAAATACATTTTCGGGATCGGAATACCCTCGCGCTGTATATACAGCCAGATGTCACGTTCGCTCCAATCGAGCAAGGCTTGCACTCGGACGTGCTCACCCGGTGCGCAACTGGTGGTGAACTGGTTCCAGAACTCCGGTGGCTGGTCTTTGTAGTCCCACTCGAAGTCTTTGGTGCGCGGGCTGAAGTAGCGCTCTTTCGCACGTGTAGGGTCTTCGTCACGGCGAATGCCCGTGATCAATGCGTCCCATTTATGCTCTGCCATGACTTGCTGGAGCGCCATGGTTTTGAGCTCGTGCGTGACCGTCACGGGATCGCTGGTCTCGTAGCCGATGGGCCCACGTGAAGCGTAATCGCCCCGCCCTGCGCGAGCGTCTTCATTGATTTTCACGATGAGGTTGAGGTTGTGATGGTGCACTGCCCAGTCACGGTACTCGAGCATCTCCGGAAACTCATACGTCGTATCTATATGGAGCAACGGATACGGGATATGTCCGCAGAACGCTTTCTTCGAGAGCCAGATGAGAACGTTGGAGTCCTTGCCCATGCTCCAGGGCATGCAGATGTTCTTAAAGTGATGGTAGGCTTCGCGGATGATGAAGACACTCTGAGCTTCCAGCGCATCCAGGTGAGCACTGTCTGCTCGCGAGATCTTCTCGGGGAAAAAGGCCGACGGTTCACCGGTTGGAGGAGCGGGATAACGCCCACCGTAAGCCGGATGGGAGGCGAGATCCGCCTTGGACGATGACCCAGCGGAGGTTCCGTGTGCTGGGGTTGGATTTTCCGTGATAAGTGCAGACATGAAAATGCGGGTTGAACTCAGGTAAGGTTAGGATCAGTGACAGGCCAGAGCTGCGGAGGAGAGTAGAGCCTTAGATGCTCTCGCCAAGGAAAGTGTGAATGCCGCATTCGGCTTTATCAAACCCCGTCCAGCGGCCGGCGCGCTCGTTTTCCCCCTCAACGGTCGCACGTGTACAAGGCACACAGCCAATTGAACGAAAACCGCGATCTTGAAGAGGATTATAGGGAATTTGCTGCTCCTTGATATAGCCCCAGATCTGGTCGCGAGACCAATTGGCCATCGGGTTTAGCTTGAGGATGTAAAGGTCGCGCAAGACATCGTAGTGATACATCTCGAGGATGCGCGTTCGCTGACGGGTTTCGGACTGCTGCCGCCGGACCCCGGTGATCCAGACGGCAAGTTGCTCCAGCTTTTTTTGCAGAGGCAGGACTTTGCGCATCGTGCAGCAAAGATCCGGCTTTGTCTTCCACAGCTCCGGCCCGAGATCGGCCGCCTGCTCTTCAGGCGTCTGCTCTGGAACGAGGCTTTCGATTCGAAGCTCGAAAAAGTTCTCCAGTCGCCTCTTCAAGTCGTAGGTTTCGGGAAATAAGAGCTGCGTATCGAGGGTGAAAACGGGGAAAGGGAGACCAGCCTTCACCGCGTGATGGATCATCACCAAGCCTGCCCCCTGGAAGCTCGTCCCGATAGCGGCCCTGGTGCCAAACCGCTCCCACATCCAGCGCAGGATCTCCTCCAGAGGCGCGGATTCGAACTCCTCCGAAAAGGAGTGAATCTCCTCGGGAGTGATTTCGTGAGTTTGAAGCATCAGGTGAATTGTCGATCCAGCCTATCGGGAATAGATATTGCGCAACTGCACCTGCCGTGCAAGGAATTTTCGTAGGTCTCTTCCTTGGTCTTCAGCAAACCATAGAGTTCAACGCCCCAACCCAGACATGGAAAAGCCGGCTCCGACAATTGTCAGAGCCGACTCTTGAATCCTTGGAAATGAAGTGAGTGCGACCGCTACGTGAGCCCGTTCACCGCCTCGACAACGGCTTGCGAGGTGATGCCCATTTTCTCCATAACGATGTTTCCCGGTGCGCTGATACCGAAACGCTCGAGGCCAATCACAATGCCATCCAAACCAACGTAGCGATACCATGCGTCCTTCACGCCAGCTTCAATCGCGACGCGACGACGGCAGGATTCTGGGAGCACCTCGAGTTTGTAGGCTTCCTCCTGCGCCTCGAATCGCTCGAAGCAAGGCATGGAAACGACCCGCACGCCTTCGCCAAGCTGCTTCGCAGCGGCCACGGCGTGCTGCAGCTCACTGCCGCAACTTAGAAGGATCGTCTGCAGCTCGCCCTTCTCGCGAATGGCGATGTAGCCGCCGCGGCGGACACCTTCGCGCCGCGTTTGGGCAGGAATATCATTGAGCATCGGCACGGCTTGGCGAGTTAGGGCAAGCAGGGTGGGTCCGCCGGTATGCTCGAGAGCCGCAACGAAGGCGCCAGCCGTCTCCTCCGGGTCCGCTGGGCGGATCACGTCCAGCTGCGGGATTACGCGAAGGCCGGTAACAGTCTCCACCGGCTGGTGGGTTGGGCCATCCTCGCCGACACCGATCGAGTCATGGGTGAAGATGTAAATGACTGGGAGTTTCGACAACGCCGCGAGCCGGATGGATGGGCGGGCATAGTCAGCAAAGACGAGGAATGTCGCGCCTGATGGCCGGAAGATTCCGTCGTAGGCAAACCCGTTGAGCATCGCCGCCATCGCGTGCTCGCGGATGCCGAAGCGGATGTTGCGACCGCCCCAGTTATCGGGGCTGAAGTCCTTCGACGCGTTGATGTAGTTCAGGGTCGAACCGTGCAGATCGGCACTCCCGCTGATGAACATTGGCATCGCTTCCGCCAATGGTTGAAGCACGTCGCTACCAGCCTTCCGAGTCGCGAGCTTGGCATCCGCCGGGAAGAACGGCACCCGATCCAGCAAATCGTGGGGGACAATCTTGTTCAGTGCGTCGTCGAGCTCCCGGGCGCGTGCGGGATGCGCGGCGGCCCAGACGGTGAACATATCCGCCCAACGGTCGTAAGCATCCTGAAGCTGCTTCTTCCGCTCAGCGAAGAAGGCGCGAGTCTCAGCGGAGACATGGAAATGTTCTTCGGGCAGTCCGAGGCCTTTGCGGGCGGCATCAATGAATTTCGCGCCACCCTCGCCGTGCGCTTTTGCCGTTCCTGCCACTTCCGCGATGCCTTTTCCAATGACGGTCTTCGCAATAATGAACTGAGGCTTGCCCGTGGTCGCGGCCTTCGCTTTCTCGAGCGCCTGATGAATGGCCTCGATGTTGTTGCCATCCACCGTTTGAACATCAAAGCCGTAGCTCTCGTAGCGCTTGCCGGTGTCCTCGCTTTGGGTGGCGATTGCCATTGCGTCCAGCGTAACGTCGTTCGAATCGTAAATGAGAATTAGGTTGTCGAGCTCGAAGTGGCCGGCGAAAGAGGATGCTTCCGCCGCGATCCCTTCCTGGAGACAACCGTCACCTGCGAGGCAGATCACATGGTTGTCGAGGATCTTGTAGTCGTCGGTGTTGAAGCGAGCCGCGGCCATTTTCTGGGACATCGCGAGTCCGACGGCGTTGCCCACGCCTTGGCCGAGCGGCCCTGTGGTGCACTCAACGCCTTTGGTCTCAAACGACTCCGGATGGCCTGGTGTATGGCTGCCGAGAGCACGGAAACGTTTCACCTGATCCAGATCGACCGAGCCGTATCCCGAGAGATGAAGCCAGCTGTAGAGGAACATCGAGCCATGCCCGGCCGAGAGCACAAACCGGTCGCGGTTCAGCCAACGCGGTTCATCGGGATTGTGCTGGAGCACGTGGCCGTAGAGCACGGCGCCGATCTCGGCGCAACCGAGGGGCAGACCGAGGTGTCCGGAAGAGCAGGCGTGGACCGCGTCCATCGCAAGGCCGCGGGCTTCATTCGCCGCGCGGGAAAGGGCGTCAAGATTCAGTGTCATAGGCAGTGGGACTGCGCAGGGTAGGAGGACGGTCTGGGAAGTCAAGAAGTGCAGCGCCCCGGTCGCGAAAGGTGACCAGAGTGGCAGGTGTTCATTACTCCTCAGGCATTCTTCTACGGAGATCCCGAAAATCTGGGACGCGGTCCGAAAAAAGAGCCGCCGATGCTCTCGTTAAGAGAACATCGGCGGCTGGAGTTCTTGGATTGTTAAGACTTAAGCCGGCTTGATGAAGACCCGTTCGCTTGGCAGGGTGACGGCCTTACCGCGAGCATCGAGGAGCGCGCCTGCGACCAGAGCACCATCGACCAAACGACCGTCCAACACCACGTTTCGCGTCGGATTACCATCGCGATCCAGATAGTTTCTTTCACCCAGCGGCACCTTATCTGCGCCGATGATACCTCCAGGGATGCGGATGTTTTGAGCAACGAAGATCGACGCGATCCGGTCCACACTTCCGGCAACGGCAGACATCAGGTTACGGGCCGCGAAGTCAATGAGAGAACCATTGCGCGAGCCTTGAGCCGGCTGATCTACGAAGGTGAGTGGCTCATTAGGATTTGTAACCACCGCCTTGTTTCGACCCGCAGCACCCACTACTACGCCGACATTCCCGAGGGCATCGTTGAGAACGCCGAACTCCTCGCGGAGATTGGACTGCACGAATTCCGCAATCGTTTCACCACTGAGGGCGGCGTTGTAGCTCTTGATCGGGATATTCGGATCGATCTGACCAGCGTTGCCCGTGAGCCGGATATCGCGGATTGACCCACCGACCCCGACATAATTCTTCACGTCGGTCACTGTTCCGAAGTTCAGGGTACTTCCGCCGTTACCTGCGATGAGATCGACATGGGAACCGATATTCCCTCCGTCGCTGAAGTCGACGATGCTTCCACCGTTGCCACCGCGACCAATTGTGCCACCGAAGGCATTTTGCACCTGGTTGGGTGTACGGTCACCCGCATTCGGTATGAACGCACTCGCATCGCCACCGGCTCCCGCGATGATCAAGCCTTTGGCCTGCGGCGAAGAGCCGAGAGAGATCACGGCAGTGGTCACTGAACCACCGAGCCCGCCTCTCTTAAGGCCATCACCACCAGCACCAGCGGCTAGAGCAAAGGATCCCTCGGGAGAAGAACTGATCACGTTCGTGATATTTCCACCGACCCCTCCAAATTTGCCCGAACTGTCTCCGCCGTCACCGGCAAGGATTCGGTTACTCGCGAGACCATTGCCGCGGGAAGGAATATTCACTGAAGAGACACCGCCCCCGGCGCCGCCGTTTCCAGTGG
>DASVRY010000430.1:0-3209 GCA_036388395.1 Chthoniobacteraceae bacterium | reverse complement strand
CTCGGGGCTGCAGGCGAGCGCGAGGTTCGTGATGATGACGTGGAAAAGCGTCGATTTTCCCGAGCCGGTTTTGCCCGCGAAGAGCGCGTGCTGCCGTGTGCCTTTGCCGATCGCGAGATACTGGTGCTTGGTCGCGCCGGTGCGGCCGATCGCCACGCGCAGCTCTCCCGTCGTGTCATGCGTCCACATCGCGTCCGGTGCTGGGGCGATCTGCTGGAAGGGGACTTCCACGCGATTGGCGTCGATGCTCGCCTTGCCGATTTTATGGATAAGGCTGACCGCCAGCTCCGGTTCCGGGGGCGTCTCGAGGCGTAATGTCGCACCGGTGGAGACCTGCTCGGGAGCGATGACGAACGCGTCGTTTTCGCGTCGTACGGTGATGCTGTTTTGCCGAAGCTGCTCGGGCGAAAAGCCGTCTGGCAGCGTCTGGCGTTGATCCCAGTGGATGAGGGTGAAGATGCCGCAGCGTGGCCCGCTCGCCGCGATGCTCTGCAGACGTCGCGCGGCAACTTCGCTGAAGTTCGTGGGGAAATCCGCAACCACGAGAAAGTGATACTTCTCCGCCACGCTCCCAGCCTTCTCGTTGTACTCCGTGATCGTCGCATACTCGTTGCGCAGATACATCTGGATGACCTTTTCGATGTGCTCGCTCAACTCTGCGAGCCGGTCTTCGATCTGGTCACGTTGCGTCCAGATACGACGATTGATGAGGCTCTCCTCATAATCGGAAAGGTGCATCAGTCCCGCAAAGCTTTGTCCCAGCCCGATCGGATCGATAATCGTGAAGCTTAACTTTCCCGGGGGGGTGCTCGCGAGGAGCCGCAGGATGATGTTGTTCAGGCTATCGATCACTGCCTCGCTTGCTGAGTGGTGCGTTTCGAAAAGCAGCGACCCACGCTCTGGGAAATTCAGAGCCAGCGGGATCGAGACCTCGGCTGGTCCGGGAGAATGCAGCCGGGGATCTTTCGGCGCGGCGTTCGGTCCGCTCGTGAGATTCACCGAGAGATTTGCAAAACGAGCAGCCGGGGTGAACGCCGTCTGCGGCGCCCATGACTCCACGCTTTCCGTCGACCACACTGGAGCGGTGGCGGCGAGCGCTGCATTCATCGATCCGATCGTCTGGTAGAGCGGCTGGATCGCCGTCTGCCAGTCTTGCTCGAGGGCAGTCCACCGCGTCTTCTCCTCGACGTTCAGTTCCTCGATTTCAGCCTCGTAAGCTTCGGTAATCTGCTCTTCGCGTTCTGCTGCGTCCGCTTCCAAAGCGGCCATGCGCGTAATGCGCTCCGACGCGATCCGCTCCAGCTTCGGCGGCGCATTCTTCTCGATCGCCGCGAGCACCCGGGGCGCTTGCACCTCAATTTTCGAGCGGACCGAATGCGCGAAGTCCGTCTCGACGTCATCTGCCTGGTCCCACTGCGACTCCACGTTCATCACCGTTGTCTCGAATTCCGTGGTGATGCGCTGGCGCTCCTCTTCGTAGCGAGCTTCGGAGGCGAGTTTGCAGCCTTCCAACGTCTGCGCAGCCGCAGCCAATGTCGTGGCGATGCTGGCTGCAGCAGGAGCAGCCTTTTGCCGGCCCATCGCGTGCAGAACGAAGAGGAGGCTGAGCAACAGAACGATGGCGCCGCCGGCGACTGCATAAGAAGTCGGACTCATCCCAAGCACGACCGCGAGAGCCGCACCGAGAAGGACGACGATCCCCGCAACGACGACGAGCGGCACTTCGCTAAAGGCGCGCGCGACCGCGTGCTGCTTGAACGCGATGAGCTGTTCATCCGCGGAAACGAGATGGGCATTCGCCTCCGCCGAAAGCTTCTCCGGATCACGAAGATTCAGCTCCAGGTCGGAAGATGGCTGCTGCAAGAGGCGAGCGAAGGCTCCGTAGCCACGGAAGGCCCGCCGGGCACGCGTCTGGAGCGCCACAAGTGCCGCGCTCTGTTGGCCCAGGTGAGCAGTGAAGGCTTTGAACGCTTCGCCGGCCGCGCGCAGATCCGCGGTCTGGGTTTTCTCCGCACGAAATTTCCGCAGCTGCAAATCACCCATCCATTTGCCCTTCGCCTCCTGGGCTCGCCTGGGGAGATTCCGGAGCCCGGAAAGTCGCAGCCGCTGGACTCGATCCTGCCGTGCATCGTAGATGCCGCGCACCCTTTCCGCTTCCGCGTCAAAGGCATGTTGAGTCGCCGCAAGCTGGCCGGAGGAAGTCGTTTTTAGCTTATCCAGCGCATCCCGATAGCGCCGGCTCCCCGTTTGGCGCCGGGTGCGAATGTCGCGCGTCAGCTCTTCCTCGCGCGCCGCAAACTCCGCGGAGGTTCGGGTTAGTTCCCGCAGCAGCTCGAGGCTGCGCGCCACCCGGAGGTCAGTGCCGCTACTCACAGTCCCGCCTTACTTTTCGCAAAAGGGCGTCGATTTCCTCGATCACCGCAGCCGCGCGGGCGACTTCATGCGGCACGTTCTCGAGGTATTGGTGCTCGAATTCCTGGCTCTTCACGTCCCGCCAATACGTCTTCGTCTGTTCCCAGTCGAGCTTCAGCTCTTTGGCCGCCTGCGCGAGATTCGCCGCGCTGCTTCGGATGTTCATGGGGTAGGGGAGTTGGAAGGTTCATCCAGGCTGCTCCCGCTCGGCGGTTCCCGGAGCGGCGCGGTGTCGGGTGCGCTGATCTCCGCATACGCATCGAGCGTCCGCTGCGCCTGCACAAGATAGGAGAGCGCCTTCGGTAGATCATGATCAAGGAGCTGGCGAAGGCTGTGCATCTTCTTCATCAAAGGGTCCGTCTGCGCATCGAAATCCCGCGTCCACACTTTCACCATGCGTAGCTTTTCCTCGGCTTCAGCGACGGACTGCTTGGCTTTTCGCACGGCGTTCTCCTGCGCCACCGTGCGGTCGCGCAGGTCCGAAAGGCGCGCGCTCATCAGCTCCTGTTGGGCGAGGGCGAGCAGCTTCGATCGTTGGCGGTACTGGCTTTCCCAATGCATCCGCTGATCGTGCTGCAGCCACAGCTTCGTGCGCCGCACTTCATCGCCCACCTCATCCGCGGAACGATGCGCGGTCGTCATAAAGACGATCAGATTTGCGCGAAACGTCTGCAGCGCATCGATCGACGTGATTTTGACCTGTTCGGCCATGGGTCAGCGTTGGTTGAGATATTCCTCGATGCGCTGGGCCTTGCGCAGGAGATACGGCGTGTGCTTTTCCGAGACCTCGGTAAATT
>DASVRY010000429.1:0-3040 GCA_036388395.1 Chthoniobacteraceae bacterium | reverse complement strand
AGCTCTCCCGCTCCAACTTCCAACGCTGGTCTCCGGTCTTCGCATCCACCGCGACGACGAAGCTTCCTGGTTGCTCCTGATCGAAGTTCAAGATCACCAAGCCATTCACAACAATGGGCGACGCACCGGCTCCATGCTGGGCGACGAATGGACCTAGCTCCTTCCGCCAGATCTCCCGACCGTCGGTTTGATCCAAAGCAACGAGCACCGAGCCGTCCGGAGACGCCCACCAGCCATACACCCGCTCCCCGTCGACTGCGGGAGTCGAGCTCGTGAAGCTATTATCCGCATGCTGGCGAAACGCACCGGTTTCAAAGTCTTTCCTCCAGAGCACCTTGCCCGTGGCCGCATCGTGACAGCTAAAGACGCGCGTCGCTGTGCCTTCGGGCGAGCTCGTGATGAAGACGCGCCCGCCCCAGATCACGGGAGAGGAATGGCCATGGCCGGGCAGCTTTACGCGCCAGAGGTAATCCTGTTCGGTGAGCTTGGCCGGAAGCTGCAGGGACGTCGCGTGACCGGATCCATTCGGCCCACGGAAGCGAGTCCAGTCCTGTGCAACCAAACTCATGCCGGTGATCGCGTATGACAATGAAGCGAGGGCGAAGAGCCGGAGGGAAGTCATGCCGGATCTTAGCTCGGAGCTGCGAGACAGCGTCAAGAAGGTGTGGCGCGGCGACGCTTGCGCCATAACTAAAGACTGCTCAATCGCGGAAGGCGACAGCGTCTGTACACAAACAGGCCTCCGATGTTCGATCGGAGGCCTAGATTGGCTAGCGGTGCGGGACCTTAGCTAAATATTCCTGCGGCGACGCTTTACGTGGAGCTGCGCGAGGGACTTGGCTAACGCCGCCTGCACTGCAGCAGCTTCTTCTCCGCCGAGCTCGGTGCCCTTCAGCGCTTCTTCGGCCCGCTTTACTGCAGCCTCGGCAGCACTTTCATCAATCTGACGCTCGTCGATGGCCATGTCGGTGAGGACGCTGACCCGCTCCTGCGTGATCTCGACGAAGCCTTCGCCCACCGCGAGGTGGTGACGCTGGCCGCCTTTTGTGACGACAAGTTCGCCGGGCTTGATCTGAGTCATCAGCGGGACGTGCATCGGGAGGATGCCCATCTCGCCTTCGACGCCAGGGAGGACAACCATCTCCACATCCTCACTGTAGGCGCGGGTCTCCGGGGTGACGATTTCGAGGCGAAGCGTAGCAGCCATATGTGAAACGACCGCTTAGCTGCGGATCTGGTCGATGCCGCCCTTCATGTAGAAGTTCGTCTCGCCGACATCGTCGTGCTTGCCGTCGAGGATCTCCTTGAAGCCGCGGACCGTCTCCGCGATGGAGACGTATTGACCCGGGGTGCCGGTGAAGATTTCTGCAACGTGGAACGGCTGCGAGAGGAAACGCTGGATCTTGCGAGCGCGGAACACGGTGAGCTTGTCTTCAGGAGAAAGCTCATCCATGCCCAGAATCGCGATGATGTCCTGCAGATCCTTGTAGCGCTGCAGCACACGCTGCACACCGCGAGCGACTGCGTAGTGCTCTTCGCCGACGATCTCTGGCGTAAGCGCCTTCGAGGTGGAAGCGAGAGGATCGACCGCGGGATAGATGCCGAGTTCCGCGATGGAGCGCTCGAGCACGATCGTCGAGTCAAGGTGAGCGAAGGTATTCGCCGGAGCCGGATCGGTGAGATCGTCCGCGGGCACATACACTGCCTGCACTGAAGTGATCGAGCCCTTGGTCGTCGAGGTGATGCGCTCCTGGAGAGCGCCCATTTCCGACGCGAGCGTCGGCTGGTAACCTACCGCCGAAGGTGTGCGGCCGAGGAGAGCCGACACTTCCGAGCCCGCCTGCGAGAAACGGAACACATTGTCGACGAAGAGGAGCACGTCCTGGTTCTTCTCGTCGCGGAAGTATTCCGCCATCGAGAGAGCGGAAAGCGCCACGCGGAGACGTGCACCGGGAGGCTCATTCATCTGGCCGTAGACCAGCGCCACTTTCGACTTCGAGAGATCCTGCTGATTGATGACGCCGGCCTCGCTCATCTCATGGTAGAGATCGTTGCCTTCACGGGACCGCTCACCCACGCCTGCGAAGACGGAGAAGCCGCCGTGCTGTTTGGCGATGTTATTGATCAGCTCGAGAATAACGACCGTCTTGCCCACGCCGGCGCCACCGAACGCGCCAACTTTACCGCCCTTGGTGAAGGGACAGATCAGATCAATAACCTTGATGCCGGTCTCAAGGATCGTCGAGCCAGTGTCCTGATCGACGAGCGTCGGTGCTGGACGGTGGATCGGATAACGCTTGGTGAAGGTCACTGGCCCACGCTCGTCCACGGGATCACCAGTGACGTTGAAGATGCGGCCAAGGATGCCTTCACCGACCGGCACGGAGATCGAGTCGCCGGTGGCGGTGATCGCCATGCCGCGCTTCAAACCTTCGGTGGAGCTCATGGCGATGGTGCGGACCCAGCTTTCGCCGAGGTGTTGCTGGACTTCCAGCGTGAGCTTGGTGCTCTGGCCGTTCACCTCGAACTGGATTTCTAGCGCTTCGTAGATCTTTGGAAGCACGCCCGACTCAGAGAAGTCGACGTCGATAACGGGTCCGATGACCTGGACGATTTTACCGGTGTTCATGTTTGGAGAGTTGATAGTGGAGAGTTGATGAGTGAGAGCCGCCGTTCGGGTGTTGAGGCTGTTAGATAAACCTAACCGAGGGCCATTTGGGCGGTGGTGATTTCGAGAAGCTCGGTGGTGATCGCGGCCTGACGGACCTTGTTATATTCCAGCGTCAGATCTTTGATGAGCTGCTTGGCGTTATCGGTCGCGCTCTTCATTGCTACCATTCGGGCGCTGTGCTCGGAGGCACGGCTATCGAGCACCATCTGGAAGACTTGGAAGTTTACGTAGTGAGGAAGCACTGCGCCGAGAATCTCGGGGCGGCTCGGCTCGAAGAGATACTCGGTCGTGTCGCTAACCTTCTCGAGCTTCGTCTCGGAGTCGCCAAGCACGTCGTTGACTTCCAGCGAGCTGATCGGCAGAACGGTG
>DASVRY010000428.1:0-8600 GCA_036388395.1 Chthoniobacteraceae bacterium | reverse complement strand
CAAGCGTACAAGAAAAGAGCCAGCCTTTGGGGCTGGCTCTTGCGCGTATTTGGCTGACGCTAGCTCAGGACCAAAGCCGCTTCCACCACTTCACAACAGGATCGACATAGTCCTCGACATCGACGTCGCGCACTTTGCTGGAGGCCGAATCCACGGCATCGCGGACAGCTCTCGAAGAAGTTGAGTAGGCATGCCGGCTCTTCCGCGCCAGCGGAGAGAACAGAGACCCGAAGAAATCGCCGGTGTCATCAAGGCAATCCCGGATCGGCTCATGGCGGCGGGTTGGCTCGATCGAACGAGCTAACAGGCCCAGGGCAAACCCGACGGCGATAGCACCGATGATGGCGGGGACGGGATTCTGCCGCACATAGAGATCAGCTCGCTCTGTCAGCTCGCCAGACTTGTCCTTAATGGTGCCAGCCAGTCCTGACTTCTGCTCGGGGTCTTGAAAATCGTTGGTGGTCATGTCGTAGGAATCGAAAGCCTTTAGCTTAAACGCCGTATCGTTTCTGGATTTCCTCGTAGGCCTTGATGCCTCCGAAGACGAGAAGGGCAGGCTTCAAAAGGGAAAGCGCCAGGCGGACCAAGCCAAAGAGCAGGCGGCCAACGGGGAAGATGGTAAGAAAGATGCCGGCGAGCACCGCGATGCCGACGGCTTTGGTAGGTTCATCCCGAACGTATGCTTCCGCGCGATCGCGGATTTCATCGAAGTCAGGAGCAATGGCAGGGTCGTTGTTTTCCATAAGTCAGATTTATATGTCCGTGGCTTTCAGAAAATCCTGTTCGCCGTGGTTCACTTGATCATCGCACGATGAAGATCGGACGAGCGCATGACGAAGTGAAAAAAAGAGCGTGTGTAAAAGCAGAAACCCCGCAGATCCGTCTGCGGGGCTTCGGGGTTCAGTGCTCAGGCACTGAGCTGCTAGGGCACTGAGCTTACTTGCTCTCGGTCGTCGTGGTGGTCGTCTTGCGCTCCTCGATCACAGCCGGGGCTGGCGCCGTGGTCGTTGTGCGCTTTTCGATCACCGCTGGCGCTGTAGTCGTGGTACTCACCGCTGCGCCGCCAGTGGTCGTCGTCGACCGCCGCACAATCACGCGGTTGGCAATCAGCCGATCGCCTTCCTTGATGTAGTGCACAGTCACAGGGAGTCCGGATTTGACCGTCTCCATCGAGACAGGTGCGCCGGTTTCATCCACATAGGTCGTGCTCTTGCTATAGGTGTAGCTAATAGGTTCAGGGCTCGTCTCGGAACGAACGATAATCGTGTTCGAGGTCGGGCTGAACTCGCTGATCGTTCCGGCCGTGGTCGTTGTCGAGGTTGAAACCGCCGTCTGCGCGGTGGCGAGCGGGCTCACGGCCAGCAGGCTGGTCAGAAGAAGCGCGCCGCCGAGTTTTTGAAGATTTGATTTGTTCATGTGTATTATGGTTGAAGCGTCCCGATTAGATATCGTCCACGCGTTCACCTGCATCATCGTGCGGGGTTTCGCTGATGGCCGCATCCGGTGTCGCCGCTGTAACCGAGATTCGCTTAGACATTTCATATGAGCACTGCCATCCACGTCACCGTCTGGGGCGAAAACGTCCACGAGCAAGAAAATCCTGCCGTCCGAGCGCTCTATCCCCACGGGATGCACCAGGCGATTGCAGAAGGCCTTGCTGAAGCCGCGGACATTTCCACGCACTGCGCAACTCTGCAGGAGCCGGAACACGGCCTCACCGCCGAGGCGCTTGCGGAGACCGACGTGCTGATCTGGTGGGGTCACAAAGCCCATGGCGACGTCGCCGATGAGGTAGTCCTCCGGGTCGCACAACGCGTCTGGGAGGGGATGGGACTGATCGTGCTGCACTCCGGTCACTTTTCGAAGATCTTCAAGCGGCTCATGGGGACGAGTTGCTCGCTCGTCTGGCGCGTCGCAGCCGAACGTGAGCGCCTCTGGGTTTGCCAACCAGGCCACCCCATTGTGCAGGGACTAAGCCGTTCCTTTGAGCTCCCGCAGAGCGAGATGTATGGAGAGCCATTCGCCATCCCCGCGCCCGAGGAGCAGATCTTCCTCTCGTGGTTTGAAGGCGGAGAGGCCTTTCGCTCTGGCTGCACCTGGCGCCGTGGAGCGGGGAAAATCTTTTACTTTAGCCCCGGCCACGAAATCTACCCGATTTACAACGATCCCAACATCAAGCTCGTGCTCAAGAACGCCGTCCGCTGGGCCTGCCCGACAGCTCCACCGTGGATCGACTCCTGCAGTCGGCAGGAGCCGCTCGAGCGGCTTTCTGGCGGCGCTTCTGCGGATGAAGAAGGACGTTAGGGCCTCGCTTCGCGAAACGTGAGAGATCGACGCTTTGTTGCCGCACATCGCGGAGGTCCGCTGGATCGGGCCAGTCATGTCTTCCTTGCTCGGTGGGCCGCCGACTGTGCCGAGCGGGTGCTTCCTCTATTCAAGCAACACAGCGACGACACCCGTCCCCAGCACGCGATCGAAATTGCACGCGCATGGGCGAATGGAGCGGTCAGCACAGGAACAGCGATGAAGGCTTCAGTGGCTGCCCATGCGGCCGCCCGGCAAATGAATGACAAAGCCGCTGTCGCAGCGGCGCGTGCAGCAGGTCACGCGGTGGCTACGGGCCATTTTGCAGACCATAGCATGGGCGCGCTATTATATGCCGTGAAAGCACTCAAGGCTTCAGGGGAAACGCCTGAAGCAGAGTTGGAGTTGCAGCTGCGTAAGCTTCCCGCGCACCTCCTGGAACCCGTCTCCTCCGGTATAGGTGCCCGAGTGCACCGCATCCGCATCCGCGGAAGTGCAGCCGGTTAAAGCCGAATCACAGCACGATCAAACCGCTGCTGCGACTTGCCAGCCGAAGCCCGCGATCGTGCGGGAATATTCCAGTTGGCAATCCGCAGCCACTTGCTACCTTATCCCGCTCCAAACGGTGGCCGTAGCTCAATGGTAGAGCTCCAGATTGTGATTCTGGCTGTTGCGGGTTCGAGTCCCGTCGGTCACCCTCCCTTTGCGACGGATGATGCGTCCGATCGGCTCGCCAGGACGTTTTCGGCTGGTCCGAGTTGAAGTTGCCGGCTCGGGCTCACTCTGCGCAGAATGCCGCTCCGACCCTCCATGAACCCGCTCGAACAGCGCATCAAGTATAAGTTCCGCAACTCTCTGTTGCTCGCGGAAGCGCTGACCCACCCGAGCCTCGGCCACGAGACGCAGCGCCACCATTTCGACAATCAGCGCCTCGAGTTCCTTGGTGATGCGGTGCTCCAGCTCATCTTCACCGAGTATTTGTTCGATCGCCAAGCGGACTTCAGCGAAGGGGACCAGACCAAGCTCCGCGCGCGGCTTGTCTCACGTGAAGGCCTGCGCCTGCTGGCAGAAGAAATCGACCTCGGCAAATACCTCATGATGGGCCGCGGCGAAGAGTCCAGCGGTGGGCGGGAACGCGCCTCGGCCCTTGCGGATGCCTACGAGGCACTGATCGGCGCAATGTATTTGGACTCCGACTACGTCACCGTGCGCCGCGTCGTCCTTACAGAAGCTCGCGAGCACCTGGAGTTGCTGAACGTGGATCCGCCGGAGACGAATCCCAAAGGGCGGCTCCAGGAAATCCTTCAGGCTATTTCACCAATCAGCCCGACGTATCCGATCGTCGATCAATCGGGCCCTGAGCACATGAAGCGGTTCGTGGCCAAGATTCAGTGGGAAGGACGCGAGCTCGGGCAGGGCGAGGGACGGAGCAAGAAGGAGGCGGAAACCGCTGCCGCACGTGATGCGTTGCAGAAGCAAATCTGGAAGGGCGCAGTGGCCGAGAACGGGACGAGACTCGCGGCTTCTGAGCGCCCCTAAGGCCGAGCCGATGCGCAGACGCGCGATAATGGAGGGGCTCGACTGAGATAGATCTCATTCGACCGAGATGCCCTATCGCCGCCTTTCAACCGCTCTCCAGCCTCGCGAACAACTTTCCAATAACTCCGGAACAACTGTCTGGGATCCGCGATAAACTTTCATCGGAGGCGGTTTGCTGGCTCGGGCGCGCAGGCGGCGCGATCTTATTCGCAGCACCCTTTAGGCGTGGAACCTACTCTGGTGCGCAGTGGAACAGCCGTTCCCGCAGTTACTCACAGCTTTAAGAAGAAGGTCTGTGTTTGGTTAAATAAGATCTCTCTCTTCTAAAGGTGTGAACAACCTGGCTTATGAACCACCGCCTGGCTCTTCAGGCGCTTCATCGGAGACCCCGTCGATCTCTCGCCTTTGTCGCTTCGTTGGGCGCCCGAACCCTTTCAAGCGGAAACCGGGAGGGAGCAGGTTCGGCTCAGGACGTCGCTTCGCAAACTCCTCCTCGGTCGTCAGCTCCAGCGCAAAGTTCGGCACGAGCTTCGCCGCAACCCGAGACACTGGGCTCGAGATGACCTTCAGCGTGCGAGTCATTGGCCCGAAGACCGCCGTCACAAGATCATCCGCGCGCACCTCCCGGGATGGTTTCACCGGCAGATCGTTGACGCGGACGTGGCCGCCCTTGATCGCTTCAGCAGAAATGGTCCGCGTCTTGTAAACGCGGACGGCCCAGAGCCATTGATCGAGTCGCATCTCTGCGCAAAATAGCGCACCGCCGCCAATTTCCAAATTTCGCAGCCTACCGTGCGGTGTCGCCGACGCGTTCGACCCGGACACCAGCTTGCTCCACAGCGTCGAGCAGAGGACTGGCTGCCGCGTTCTCGGTGGTAATCAGCTGATTGACCTTACCGATCGGGCACAATTCACACATCGCACGCCGGCCGAGCTTCGTGTGATCCACGAGCAGCGCCACGCGCTCCGATTGCGCGATCATCAGCCGCTCGCTCTCGAGGACCGCTTCGTTGTAGTTCGTGGCGGATCGCTCATCCACCCCAGCCGCGCCGAGGAAGGCCCAGCTCGCGTGATACCGCCGGATGAACGCCTCGGCTTGCGGGCCTGCGACAAACCCGCTCTCCGGCTGCAGGAGACCTCCGGTGAGGTGAATCTCCGCGCCCAACCGGCTGCCGCGGTTTTCGTCCAGAGCGATGGCTATCGCCAGTGAGTTCGTCACGACCCGGATCCGCTTCAGCGCGATGAACTCCGCGAGCTGAAGCGTCGTCGTCCCGCCATCGATCATCACCACGTCTCCGTCCCGGAGCAAATCCGCCGCCGCTCGCGCAATCCGTTTTTTTTCATCGGCTTGCGAGATGAGCCGGGTGGCAAATGCCGGCGGTCTCAGATGTCCGGGAGCCTCTGGGTGCGCACGGATTCCGCCCCACGTCTTCGCCACCCGCCCTTCGTGAGCCAGGAGCGCGAACTCACGCCTGACGGTGGCTGGCGAGGCGCCGAGCTTGGTGCATGCCTCTTCCACGCTCAATTCCGCATGCGCGGAGAGCAGGTCGAGGATCTGGCGTTGGCGCAGGCGGCGTTTCACGAGCTAGAAAACACTTGCACAATTGAGCTTTGATGAGCAGAACTCAATCACTTTCCAATCAGAACCGAATCACTTATGCCTTCCTTCCGCCACGTTACTCACTCTTGGGATGATGCCAACGCCGCCGCTCTTGACCAGGTCGGCCGCCTGATCTACCGCTCGAACATCCTTGGCGCGGATCAGCGCATCACCAACACCGGCGGCGGGAATACCTCCGCAAAGATCGTGGAAAAGGACCCGCTCACCGGCCAGGACGTCGAAGTCCTGTGGGTGAAAGGCTCAGGCGGCGATCTGCGGACTTCAACCCGCGATAATTTCTCCTCCCTTTACCAGCAGAAGCTGATCGATCTGCAGCCACTCTACGCCGGCATGCCGGAGCGCGGCCCGAAGACCGACGCCGAGGACAAAATGGTCGGCATGTACACGCACACGACCTTCAACCTGAACCCGCGCGCCTCGTCGATCGACACGCCGCTGCACTCGTTCATCCCGTTCAAGCACGTCGATCACATGCACCCAAATGCAGCGATCTCGATCGCCGCTTCCAAAAACTCCGTCTCGCTGACGAACATCATCTACGGCGACGACGTGGTGCATACGCCATGGCTGCGGCCTGGCTTCGAACTCGGTCTCGCGATGCAGAAGATCTGCCGCGAAAACCCGCACGCCAAGGGAATCATCATGGGTCAGCACGGGCTGATCAACTGGGCCAACGACGAGAAAGAGTGCTACGAGCTGACCCTGTCGCTCATCGAAAAGGCCGCGGATTACATCCAGGCGAAGTATCAGGAGAAAGGCGGCGACGCGAAAGCCTTCGGCGGCCAGCGTTACGTGTCGTTGGATGAAGCACCCCGGCGGGCCGCATTTGCGAAAATCCTCCCGTGGCTCCGCGGGCAGGTGAGCCAGAAGGCACGCTTCATCGGCACCATCCAGGACGATGAAACGATCCGCCGCTTTGTGAACAGCAAGGACGCACCTCGTCTCGCTGAACTCGGCACCAGCTGCCCCGACCATTTCCTGCGGACAAAGATCAAGCCGCTCTACGTCGCGTGGGATCCTTCCACCGGCGATCTCGAGAAGCTCAAGAGCCTGCTCACCGAAGGCCTCGCGCAGTATCGGGAGGATTACGCCTCTTACTACAACCGCTGCAAACACCCAAACTCACCGGCGATGCGGGATCCGAACCCGACCGTGATTCTCATCCCGGGCCTGGGCATGATCGCCTGGGGCAAGGACAAGTCCGAGTCGCGAGTGACGGCTGAATTTTACAACTGCGCCGTCGAAGTGATGCGCGGCGCCGAAGCCATCGATGAATACATCGCGCTCCCGCAGCAGGAGGCCTTCGATATCGAGTATTGGCTGCTCGAAGAGGCCAAGCTCAAGCGCATGCCTGCTGAGAAAGAGCTGGCGCGTCAGGTCGTCGTCGTCATCGGAGCAGGCAGCGGCATTGGCAAGGAAACCGCCCATCGGCTCGTGAAAGAAGGCGCCCACATCGTCGCCGTCGATCTCAATGCTGCCGCCGCAGAAGCGACTGCCAAGGAGATCACCGACAAGAGCGGCCTCGGCATCGGCGTTGCAGGCTCCGGCATCAGTGGTTGCGGCCCAGCCATCGGTCTCGCGGCGAACATTACCGATCGCGAGAGCATCCGCACCATGCTCGACGAGGTTGCGCTCGCATACGGCGGTTTTGATCACATCTGCGTCACCGCCGGCATCTTCGTGCCGAGCGACACGACGGGACACATCCCCGACGATAAATGGGCGCTCACCTTCGGCATCAACGTTACCGGCAGCTACTTCGTCGCCGATGAAGCAGCGAAGACCTGGAAAGAACAGGGGCTGCGCGGGAATCTCGTCCTCACGACCAGCGCCAATGCCGCCGTCGCGAAAAAAGGCAGCGTCGCCTACGACACGAGCAAAGCCGCGGCCAACCATCTCGTCCGCGAACTGGCGATCGAACTCAGCCCGCTCGTCCGCGTCAACGGCGTCGCCCCGGCCACCGTCGTGCAAGGCAGCGCGATGTTCCCACGCGACCGAGTGATCGGCTCCCTGGCAAAATACAACATCCCCTACACCGAGGATGAAGCGACCGAGTCACTCGTGACGAAGCTCGCGCAATTCTACGCCGACCGGACGCTCACGAAGTCACCGATCACCCCAGCCGACCAGGCGGAAGCCTACTTCCTCCTCGTCAGCAACCGCCTCAGCAAAACCACCGGCCAGATCATCACCGTCGACGGCGGCCTCCACGAGGCCTTCCTGCGGTAGGGGAGCTTACGCCGAAAGAAGCTGCACCATCCAAGCTCTTGCGGATCTGCTTCGGCTGAGCCGTTGGAGCTTGGGTGACGTTCGGCTGTTGATCGGAAGAGCGGGGAGAGGATCGTTGTGAGCCGCGTCGTAGATCTGAGCCTGGCCGCGGGGCGGGACTCGGAATTCAACTCGCAATTTGCGCCAGATATCCCATCGTTATTCACCGGATATTCACAGCTGCTCCAGTGACTCCGCGTCGAGGAACTTCTGCTGATCGCCGCACCGAGCGATGCCTGCAACGAAGCAACAGTTTACTGAAAGCTCATTAGAGCAACGCCTTGCAGCGTACGGCTGCACGGGGTCCGTTAGGCTAGACCAAAAGTTGTCCAAGCCAGAGCAACTTGAATACCTCGATCTGCTTCCAAAGCAGAGCAACTACAAACCTCTCCTTTCCGCCGTCGCAGAGCACCAAGGCGCCGCTTTGCTCTACATAGTTGATGCTACTGGCGATGTGAAAAGCGATGAAGCCTCTCTCGCCACACTTCGACGTCAGCTTGCCAATCGTAGTGATCCCGCATGGCTAGGCGTTGTGCGGCCGGGCTCTCTCGAGATCTTCCCTATCGGCTTTCATGAAGTGGCGGAGAGCCGCCCTGTGACGGTGATTCAGGAGAGCAGCAAGACCGCACCACTCTTCTTCCAGAGTCTCGTGCATGGCACGTTTGAGCAGAACAACCGGTTGCGGGGGACGGATTACGTCTTCCAGAAAATATTCGACCTGCTCACACGGACGACGAACGTGTTCGTGCCTAAGGAAGGTGAGGGACGACTAGACGCTCTCGAGGTTCTATCGATGGCCGGTCGTGCACTGTTTTTTCGCTTTCTCATCGACCGTCGCATCGTCCTTGAAAGCGAACTCGGCGGCGGC
>DASVRY010000427.1:0-12689 GCA_036388395.1 Chthoniobacteraceae bacterium | reverse complement strand
GATCTGGAAAAAGAATCCCTTCGCTGTCACGGGCCGGCTCTGCCGCTGCTGGCTGATTAACTCCCGCGTTCCGGCGGAAGCAGCTCGTGCGATCGTTCCAGCGCCACTCGAGCTGGTGACGCATGGCGGCTTCGCTTTTTGGAATGTGGTGATCTGCCAGCTCTGCGGGATGCGCCCCACGGGATTGCCGGCGGCGCTCGGGATCGGCTACTGGCATGTTGCTTACCGACTTCTCGTGCGCGCCAAGCTGGCCAGCGGTGGAGAGATCACCGGCCTCTACTTTGTCCGTAGCGATGCAGACCAGCCATTCGTCGCAGCAGTAGGGAATCTCCTCACCGACTTCCATTTTCACGCTGCGCAGATCCGCGTAGACGAACAGCAGGATCGCATGCGATGCGAAGTCAAAGCTCGTGGTGCGAATGCCAGCTTCGAATTGAGCCGGACTCCTCCCGTTGAACTCGTGAGTGATTCGCCGTTCGCCTCCGTCGAAGAAGCGGCCGCGATCCTCAAGTACACACCAGTCGCCCTTTCGCCACACGGCCCAGGTGCGGTGAATGTCGTCCGAGTGGCGCGAGACGAGCAGGCGTGGCGCACGCGTTTGCTGTCAATCGAAGCGGCCGAATCAGATTTCCTCGCGTCGTTCGGTCCCGTGCCGGAACTCGCCTTTGAGGTCGATCCACTGGATTACCGCTGGGGACGCGGCGAGATCGTGGAGGTGCAGCGGTGAAAGTCGCGATCACTGGAGCGACTGGTTTCATCGGGCGTCCACTCGTAGCGCACCTCGCGACGCTGGGTCACCGCTCGATCGTCCTGAGCCGCTCGCCGAAGCGTGCTGCGGGGCTGGGCTTTCCCGTGGGCACCGAGATTGCCACAGGTGCCGCGATCCCGACATGCGATGCCGTCATCCACCTTGCCGGGGAAAGCGTCGCAGGGCTTTGGACTCCAGCAAAGCGGCGGCGAATCCTCGCAAGTCGGGTCGAGAGCACGCGTCGAATCGTGGCAGAGCTGCGGGCTCGCGAGCACAAGCCACACACGCTGCTCGTTGCCTCTGCAGTCGGCTACTACGGAGATCGTCCCGGTGAGGTTCTTAACGAAGATGCACCGCCGGATCCGGCGCGCGGCTTTCGTAGCGAAGTTTGCCGCGCATGGGAGGCGGCGGCTCAGGACGCTGAGGCGCTTGGCATCCGTGTAGTCCGGCTGCGGGTGGGGAATGTCATGAGCACCGACGGTGGGTTCCTTGGCGGGATGCTCCCGCTGTGGCGTCGTGACGTCTGTTTCCTATTCGGAAATCCCGACGCGGCAATCTCCTGGATCTCGCGTGAGGACGCAGTGCGGCTGATCGCCTTCGCCCTCGAATTACAGCAGCTCCGCGGCCCGGTGAACGTCGTCTCTCCGCACGCCATCACGCAGCGGACGCTGGTAACAAGCATCGCCGGCCGCCTGGGGCGCAGCGTGATCGGCAGCGTCCCCGGATGGCTCCTCCGCATCGGCCTCGGCGAGTTCGCCACCGCCCTGCTCGATGATCAGCGGGTGGTGCCTGTAGCAGCCGAAGCCGCTGGGTTTCGTTATCAGCATCCCGCGTGGCGCAGTTGTCTGGATCATCTCTTCAGCGAAGAGCGCTGACGCGACGCTCGCGCAGCCGGGCCTTTCATCCCAGCGGGAGGCGGACTCGTGGCATGGGCGATCGTGTTCATCCCATATCCGTCGAGCGTGCGTTTTCTCGGAGTTAGTGTCCTTGCGTTCCCAAAAGACTGCGCGATCTCGTCCAGCCGACGTATTCCGAAAACTAACTAACTAACTAGCTAATCATGAACCTCAATACCGCACTCACCGCTGCAGTCGCCGCCGCGCTCCTCGCCGGCGCCTCCTCAGCCCGCGAAAACAACGAACGCCACGGCCGAGGCCCGCATTCCACGGAGGATCGGCAAAAGATCCACGCCTACCATCAATCTGTGCGCGGACACTTTGATGCAAACCATGACGGTAAGCTCGATGAGAGCGAAGTCGCCGCCTTCAAGAGTGCAATGGAGAGCGGCGGCTTTCCTAAGCCCCCCGAGATCAGCGGGCCGATTCCTGAGCAGTTGAAGAAGTACGATACCGATAATGACGGCGCCCTGAGCGAAACGGAACGAGCCGCGGTGGCTATTGACGCTGAGAGCGGCAAGCTCCCGAAGCCCAATCATAAGCATGGCGGTCCTGGTCGCCACGGTCCACCGCCGGAACTTGTCAAAAAGTATGACACTGACGGTGATGGCCAGCTCAGTGAAACCGAGCGTGCTGCCTTGAAGGCGGATCGCGAGGCAGGCAAGCTGCCCAAGCCTGAAGGCCGCCCTGGCCGCGGCGGCCACCACGGCCCACCACCGGAACTCGTCGAGAAATATGACAAGAACAGCGACGGCCAGCTCGATGAGGCGGAATGCGCCACGATGAAGGAAGACAGGAAAAGTGGTAAGATCGCCAAGCCGGAGCGTCGTCGCCGACAGGATTGATCCGAGCACCCTATAGATAACTGACAGCTATGAATAACCGCCTCCGCCTCGCGCTCGCCGTTCTTGTGATTCTCTGCCTCGCCAACCTCGGCTGGCGCCTGTGGGCCAACCGTGGTCTCGTCACCGTCCATGCGGATGGCACATCAGTGGCGGAAGTCGTCCGCAGCCTGGAGAAGCAAGGTGGCATCCGCCTTCGCAGCAATCTGCCGGCGGAAGCGACGGTGACCATGCACGTGACCAAGGTGCCGCTACTCCACGCGCTGGAGGTGCTCTCCGCGAACACCGGAGCGAGCTGGAGCGTCGGTTATTTCACCGCGCCTGATAAGGCCACAATCGAAACGGCTCTCGCCACCTTCACCGGTGGCGAGCGGCCGGAGGGTTGGAAACGCTTCAGCATGCCAGGCATGCGCGGGATGGGTGGCGTGGGAGGCTACGATGTCGGGATTACCGATCCGCGAACGGAGCAGTGGAATGCCACCAGCGCCTCGGAGGGCACGCTGCATGCCTATCTCGAACAGGCTTCACTCGCCCTTTCCGCCCAGCTCTGGGCACCGGAACAGTGGAACCCTGCGATCAGCAAGACGCCTTCGGCAGGAGAAGCGCGCAACGCAATTCCAAAGCTCGCCAAAGCCGCGCAAGGTGCGAGCGCGGAGGTCTTCCTCCTCACAGGACGCCGGGACGATCGTCCTCCCACCGCCGCGGCGGGAGGCGGAGAGCGACGCGAGCCCGGTGCAGGCGAACGCCCGGCGGGTGGCGGCTTCCGCGGCGGACCGCCGAGTCCCGAAGCACGCAAAGCAATGGAAGAGCGCACGCTCGCGAGCATTGAAAAGCTGCCGAAAGAACAACGGGCAGAGGCGCGAGCGGAGTTCGATGAACGTCGGAGATTTTTCGAGGAACTCTCGAAGCTGCCGGAGGAGGAGCGCCGTGCAAAAATGCAGGAGCGCATGGAGCAGATGATGAACAACAGCGCAGCAGCCCAGCGGTTCGAGAACGGGATGGCCAAGCGCGGCGCCATGCAATCGGCCAGTCAACGCGCTGAACGCTACCGCGGCTATCTCCAGCGCAAACAGAGCCTCACCCAGTAACGACCCATGACTATTTCGCTCACTCCACGGCGGAGCCGCTCCGCCTTCACCCTGCTCGAGCTGCTCGTCGTCATCGGCATCATCGCCACGCTCGCGTCGCTGCTCTTCCCCGTCACGGGCAAGGTGATGGACTCGCTGCACAAGACGAAATGCGCGAATAATCTGCGCCAGGTCGGGATGCTCATCCGAACGGCGGCCAACGACAACGACAACACCTACCCGACGATCGAGAACGATCCCAAGGATCCGATCCACGAGCCGAATACTGGAACAAAAATCTGGACCCTGCCCGAACTGGTAACGCACTACGGAGCACAAGTCGATGTTCTGAAATGTCCCGCCGATGAAAGCGCGAAGCTGCACTTCGCAAAGGATTCCCCGAAGGGATCGAGCTACTTCGCGGCGAAGGGCTCCAGCTTCGAGTGGTTCCCCTTCTTCGAAGGCGAAAACGTCAACGCTCCGCGGATCGTCACGCCAATGGGCGCGCGCAATCTGCCACCAAGCCGCGTGCGTTTGCTCATGGATTACGCGGAGAATGGCGAGGCGCCACATAATCGCACCGCAACCGGGAGTATGATGCAGACGGCCTTTGCCGATGGCAGCGTGCGCGCTGTCACACTAACCAAGCAGTAGTGAAGGCTGCGTGATTGATGAGGTGATTGGTGAATTGGTCGTCGGCCTTTGCGCAGCTCTTCCCACCAATCACCACTCACCGATCACGCCCGTCTTCAAGCAATGTTCCGCTTCTTCTCCCCCGTCACACCGCTGCTGAAGGGCTGGTTCTTCAGCACGCTCGGCTGGGGGCTGCTCTCCTCGGCGCTTGGCTGGCAATTGATGCGGCTCACCTCGATGCCGTGGGAGGACGCGGCGCGGATCGTTACCCGCGATTGGATGGCCTGGGCCTTCATTACTCCGCTGCTCTTCCGCTTCGTCATGCGGCTTCCGCTGGAGCGGAACGGCTGGAAGTTGGCCCTGCCGGCGCACCTTGCGAGCTGCGCCGCCGCGGTGGCGTTTTGCATTTGGTGGTCGCAGCTCATCCCGCCGCCCACGCCTCCGTGGCGGGCAAATCGCGGACGCGAAACTGCCCAGCCACGCTCCGAGACCCGCCTGGGTCCACCGGAGAAGCCGGGGCCGGAAGGACGCGGACGTGGACCACGTCCCGGCGGACCAGGGCCACGCGGCGCTGCGGGCATTTTCCTCCGAGCTACGATGCATCTGCCGGTCTACGTCGCCCTCGCCGGCATCGCGCATGCACTCTACTTTTACCGGCGCTCCCAGGAGCGGGAACGGCGCGCACTCGAGATGTCAGCTGGGCTCACGCAGGCCCGGCTGCAGGCGCTCAAGATGCAGCTCCAGCCGCACTTCCTTTTCAATGCGCTGAACTCGATCGCCGCTCTCGTGCACAAGGATCCGGACGCCGCCGATGAAATGCTCAGCGCGCTCAGTGAGTTGCTCCGGCTCACGCTCGAGACCTCGGGCGAACAGGAGTTACCCTTGCGCCGGGAGCTGAAATTCGTGGAGCGGTATCTCGCCATCGAGCACGTGCGCTTCGGCGATCGGCTGCAGTTTCATCTGGAAATCTCGCCCGATGTGCTGGAGGCGCAGGTGCCCACTTTCCTCCTCCAGCCGTTGGTGGAAAATGCTGTGCGGCACGGCCTGGAGCCACGGTCCGGCGAGGGACTGCTGAAGATCGTCGCCGCGCGGATCGGCGATGAGCTCCACATCACGGTGAGTGACAATGGCGCAGGACTTTCCGCGGAGCGACCAGCCCGGGAAGGGATCGGCCTCGCGAACACCCGCGCCCGGCTTCACGAGCTCTACGGCAAACGCGGAACGCTCGAACTCCGGAGCGCCGACGGTCTTAGCGTCGAAGTGCGGCTGCCTTTTCACACCACCACATGAAGCTGCGAGTTCTCATCATCGATGACGAATCGCTCGCGCGTGATCGGCTGCGGCGGCTCCTCGGCAGCGATCCCGAGGTGGAGATTGTCGGCGAGTGCGCCGATGGACCGAGCGCGCTCGAGCAGATCCGCGAACGAAGGCCCGACCTCCTCCTGCTCGATGTGCAGATGCCGGGGATGGATGGCTTCGAGATGCTCCGGAAACTCGGACCAGGCGAGTTGCCTGGGGTGGTCTTCGTCACCGCCTACGATGAACATGCCGTTCGTGCATTCGAGTCTCGGGCGCTCGATTATCTCCTGAAACCTCCGACGAAAGCGCGTCTGGCGGAGGCGATCAGCCGCGCGCGTCAGCAGCTCCACACCAGTCCCGCGCCGGCTGTGCCACAAGCCCTGCTCGATCTCCTCGCGGAGCGAGAGGCCGCGGCGACGCGCATTCGCCGCATCGCGGTGAAGAGCGGTGAGCGACTCATCTTTGTGCCCACGGAGCAGATCGACTGGGTGGAGGCGGCGGGCAATTACGCGGTGCTGCATGTCGGCAAGGAGACGCACATTCTGCGCGAAACCATGGGCGCACTGGAGGCCCAGCTTCCACCAGAAGCGTTTCTGCGCGTGAGCCGGAGCGCAATCCTGAACCTTCGCCGAGTGAAGGAGCTGCTATCCCAACGCGCCGGCGAACACGATGCGATCCTGCTTGATGGACAGCGGATTGGCATTACACGCAGCCTCCGTGAAGTGGAGGAGCGCCTCCGATTCGCCTGACCGGAGTGGACCATTTGGAAGGCAGGAAGAGGAGCACCAAGTCTGGACCACGATGAGACAGCTCACGCTAATCGCTGCGCAGGCACAGGTGTTTCGCCTTCCCGCCTTCCCAATTTCAATTCTTCCGTGTCCTCGATCTGGAAGTCGATTCGCGCGCCTGCTCTAATCCAGCACATGGCTCATCCCGGAAATCCGCTCGAGGCGCACGTCGCAACATGACCGGAACGGAAGAGGAGCCGCCGGATAGAATGCGCGCGCGGACCGTGCGGGCGCTCCAGCTTTACTTTGTCCGGAACCGCTGGCCGCGGCTCTACATGAGCGTGATCGTGCTCATCACCGGCGCGGCGGGCTTCGGCGCTTCGTGGGCATTGCTGCATGGCGGCGTGGTGAAAATGTGGCTGCGCTACCCGCTCGCCGTGGCGATTGCATACGGTGTATTTCTCCTACTCGTGCGGGCCTGGGCGGAGCTTGAGCGCGCCCGCTTCGATGAAGACGCGGCCCTCGATGAAGTGCTGAACCCGCGCGACGACCGCAAGCCACACTCGGGCACTAGCCGCGACCTCTCCGACGCGAGCGACCTTGGCGACTGGATCGATCTCAGCTCCTTTGAACTCGATGACGGCTGCCTCGTCGGTGTGGCCATCGCGGCGCTCATCGGCCTTTGCGCGGCGATCGTCGCAGCCGTGATGAGCGTCATTAGCATCGCGCCCATCCTTGTCGCGGAGGTCTTTCTTGATGCCGTGCTCGCGGCGGCGCTTTACCGGCGACTGCGGCGGATCGACCGCAGCTCGTGGTTTGTCTCCGCCATTCGCCACACCTGGGTCCCGATCTTGATCACGGCGCTGTGTCTCCTCACCGCAGGGTTAACCATGCAGGCCCTCGTCCCGGGCGCAAAATCGGTCGGCGGCGTCTGGCGGCACTACCATCCCGTGCCGGCGCCTTTTCAAGGCGACGAAACGCCGCTGGAGCGCCGCTGAAATAGGCGTCTCGATCGCTCCCTCTCTCGCGATCCCCAGCACACGGAACCGCTCTGAGGCCCGGATCATCTGAAAGGCCAATCCCCCAATTGCTCTCGAAAGCTTGTTCGCCGCCATGACACCATCCTCCTCGCCCTCCCTCACGCACAGCGGCCGCGCTGCATCCGAGCACGACCGAGAAATTCCCGAGATCGACCTGCTGAGCCCGCTCACAATTCGCGGCGTCACTTTCCGGAACCGCATCGTCATGGCGCCCATGTGCCAATATTCGGCCACGGACGGATTCGCGGACGACTGGCACCTCGTGAACATCGGCAGCCGGGCCGTCGGCGGAGTCGCGCTCGCGATCGTGGAAGCCACAGCCGTCACCGCCGCTGGACGCATCTCGCCGGGCGACCTCGGCATCTGGAGCGACGCGCACATCGAGCCGCTCGCCCGCATCGCGCGCTTTGTCCAGAGCCAGGGAGCGATTGCCGGCATCCAGCTCGCGCACGCGGGCCGCAAGGCGAGCTGCGACCTGGCCTGGAACGGCGGCGCACGTCTTTCCCGCGAACAAGGCGGCTGGGATGTCGTCGCACCAAGCGAAATTCCTTTCAACGAAACTGACCCGCTCCCACAGGCGCTGGATCTCGCCGGCATCGATGGGATCGTCGAGGCATTCGAGGCCGCCGCACGCCGCGCCCTCAGCGCAGGTTTCCAGGTCATCGAGATCCACGCCGCGCACGGCTATTTGCTCCACGAATTCCTTTCGCCATTGGCCAACCAGCGCACAGACCAATACGGCGGCAGCCTGGAGAACAGGATGCGCCTCCTGCTCCGCGTCACCGAGAGGCTGCGGGCGCTCATGCCGGAGGAATCGCCGCTCTTCGTCCGCATCTCCGCGACTGATTGGGTGGAGGGCGGCTGGGACATCGAGCAATCCATCGCCCTTGCCAAAGCGCTCAAACCGCTTGGAGTCGATCTCATCGACGTCTCCTCCGGGGCCATGGTGCCGCACGCGCAGATCCCGGTCAGCAAAGGGTATCAGGTGCCGTTCGCGTGCCGCATCCGCCTCGAGGCCGACATTCGCACGGGCGCGGTCGGGCTCATCACCGAACCGCAGCACGCCAACGAGATCATCACCAGCGGCGACGCCGACTTGGTCTTTCTCGCCCGCGAACTCCTGCGCGACCCATACTGGGCGCTCGAAGCACAACACGCCCTCGGCAAAGAACCCACGTGGCCGACGCAATACGGCTACGCGCTCAAAAGGCGCGGGAGGTAGCGCCCTACTCCCTGTGTAGCCCGTAGTTCCTTGAACCTCCGCAACTCATCCCTCTTCGCGATGCTGGACGTGATGTAAACGACCGAGGTTGCCACAGCTTATGGCGAGGTAGTCCAATACTTCTCTGGAGCCAGGGCTTTTTACCTCGACGAGCCCCGACTGGCGGCGAGGAGCCCGGCATGAGAGCCGATCGCTAATCCATTCCGCCTGATGGTGCTTAGAACCAACCACTTCGGCGTCCGTGCTGTCTTAAGTGAAGGTCTCGACCGGACAGCAGTAAGAGGCACCTTGATCACTTCGTCGGACGCAAACCGGATTGGGCTCTTTGCCCCACCGCCGTCCTTCTCCTGCTCTTCGCTCAGCTTGTTCCCTCCACCGAACTCTTAACCTTATCTCTGAAAATGCAAAGCGCCCCGACCCACTCAGGCCGGAGCGCTTGCAGCCCATGAAAATCTATCAGATCAGCGGCGGTCCTGAGCGGCCACAGGGCTGTTCTTCTTGGTCGCCACTGCTTCGGCAGTCATGCCGCGGAGGCCAGCGTGGCGGTATGAACCAGAGCGGTCGTAGGAGTAGAGAGGGATATATTCGTTCTTCGAGACGCTATCTGCAGCGATCGGGCGGCTCGTGTTCGTGCAGTCGAGGATCCACCAGCGGCCTTCATGCTGCCACATCACCCAGGCGTGGCTGATTTTCGAGCTGCGCTTGGCCTTGCCGATCACGTAGCGGACCGAAGCATCGCCAAGCTGGTCAACCAGCCAGAGGGACTTCGCTTTGCAATCGCCGGCGCGGGTGCTCGCGGTGACCGCAGGGGTGGCGGGATTGTAGGGGTCCGTGTAGGAGTAGCGGAAGCCGCGGCCGATCCGCATGAGCTTCTGAGCGCGCTCCATGGGAGCCTTGTCGTTGTCGAGAGTGGAGAGGACCTGTTTGACCGGGCTCATGAAGCGGTCGTAAGGGGTTTGTCCGGCAGAACCGAGATCGATGATCCCGAAAGCGGAGAGTTTCGCGACGAGGACTGCGGAGAGAGTGGCGAGGAGTGATTTCGTATTCATGGGGCTGAGTAGAATTTCTATAATCTCCTTAAGCTGCCGCCGTGCCATCACCCCTCCAATGGCTGCAGCTATTATAGAAATTATAGAAACCGACGTGAGGTCTTTGCGTCAGTCCACCGCGTGGGCCACCCTCTCGCGCCCTCCTAAAAACCGCACTTCTACAGAGTAAATGCCCCTTCCAAAGGGTGGATGAGCCGATTCACTCTCTGCGATTCGCAGCTATGCCGAACCTGCGAAATATCCTCTCAAGATTGAGATCAAAATTGCGAAAGTGAGGTGTCCTCCAGCTGTTTTCCCCCATTTACCGGCTAAACCCGCAGCGAGCCTGCCATGAAGCCGGTAAGTCAGCCGAGCCTGCGCCGTAGACCCGGGGCCTGGCTCACTCCCACGGGCGACTCACTCTCGGCGAAGCACCTTGCTGAGCGCACTCCGTTTCGTTTACCTCCTCCCTATGAGCAAACTCCCCCTGGTGCTGGCGAGCGGTGCGGCCGTACTCGGTCTTGGCTTTTTCCTTCTTACGCAAAACCAAAAAGCGGCCGATGCTCAGCAGCAGGCCACCGCTCAAGCCGCGGAACTCCAAAAAGCGCGTGCTGAGATCACCGAGCTGAAGGGTCGCGCTGAGATCTTTCAGCAGGAGTCTCAGGCCCTGCGTGAACAGCTCGCACGCAACGGCGGCGCCGCTGCTTCCCCCGCCGCTTCAGCACCAGAGGCATCGCCGGAAGGCGGCAGCGCCCCCAAGGAGGATTCGAACAATTTTCTCCAGTCGATCGCGAAGATGTACAAGGATCCGGAGACCCGGAAAGCGATGCGCTCGCAGCAGGTGATGGGCATTAACATGATGTATGGGGACCTTGCTGAAGAGCTGGGTCTCTCTCCCGATGAAGCCGGTCGGGTGATGGAACTGCTGACTGATCGCCAGATGGAGATCACGACGAAGAGCATGGAGGCGCTCACCCCAGGGAGCGGCGAGCAGCCCAATAAATTGGAGGAAACCGGCAAAGCGGTATCCTCCGTGCGCGACGAGCATGATGCCAAACTGCGAGCCACACTTGGCGACGCGCGCATGAAGAAGTTCGAGGATTACGAGCGCACCATCGGCGACAAGCTCCAGATGCAGATGTATCTCGCGAGCTTCAACGCAAGCGGACTGCCGCTGAAGGATGATCAGCGCAAAGGGCTGCTGAAGATCATGCGGGAAGAGCGGCTGAAGGCCCCTCCTTCAGCTTTCGACCCGGGCAACAAAGACGTGGTGCAGCAGTTCAAGGCCCTCGGCTCCAGCAGTGCCTATGATGAAATGATCCGATTTCAGGAGGATCTGAACCGGCGTGTCCATGGCCGCGCTAACGCGGTGCTCAGCCCAGATCAGATGAACGCCTTCGAAGCTGCTCAGCGCCAGCAACTCCAGACTCAGCAGATGCAGATGAAGATGAGCCAGCAGCTCCTCAAGCCGAAGGAGAAGTGAGCGCAGCGATAATCCGAAGATCACTCACAGAAGCGGAGTCATTCTGAGCGAAGCGGAAGGAGCTTTCAGCGACTGGAGCGCAGTCGAAGAACCCCGTCGTTTCGGGAGCGGGCAGTTCGCAAACCTGGAGGTACTCCCCGCAGTAATACTCTCGCCGCAACGGGGTCCCTCGGCTTCGCTCCGGATGCTGTAATGCAAGGCCGCTCTAGACTCCGATATCTGCCTTCGCCCTGTCCTTTCCGCACAACCTGAGTAAAAGAGGTGCTGCATGACGAAGCCCGAGATCCTTCAACGCATCATCGAACCCGGGATCATCGCGATCATCCGGGCGGATTCCTCCGATCAACTGCTCGCCGTCTCGGAGGCGCTGCTCGCCGGCGGCATCAGCACGATCGAGGTGACCATGACCACGCCAAACGCCATCCAGGTGATCGGCGACGTCACCGCGCATTTCGAGGGGCAAATCCTCATGGGCGTCGGCAGCGTGCTCGATACGGAAACGGCGCGCGTCGCCATGCTCGCGGGCGCGGAATTTGTGGTCACGCCCGTGACAAAGGTCGACGTGATCCGCCTCTGCAACCGCTACGGCAAGCCGATCATCAGCGGCGCCTTCACTCCCACGGAAGCGCTGCTCGGCCACGAATCCGGAGCCGATTTCATCAAGCTTTTCCCATCGGATCACGTCGGTGCGCCTTATATCAAGAATCTGCTCGCGCCCATGCCGATGCTGCAGATCATCCCGACCGGCGGCATCACCTCGGAGAATGCCGCAACGTTTATCCAAGCCGGAGCGGTGGCACTCGGCGTCGCCTCCAGCCTCGTCTCGAGTGAGATCATCAAGAAGCGCGACTGGAAGAAACTGACGCAATCGGCGAAGCAGTTTGTCGCTGCCGTGAAAGCTGCACGCGCGTGAAACCACAGGGACGCGACCTGCGGAGCGAAGTGCTCCGCCTGCTCGGAGCCAAAGGTTACCGGCCGCTGGACAAAGTGGAGCTCTCGAAGGAGCTTGATTGGCCAAGTGAGCGTCGAGCGGAATTGCGGAAGATCCTGCAGGCGCTCGAGCAGGAAGGAGAGATCACGCGCATCCGCAAAGACCGCTACGTCCTGCCGCAGATCGCCGATCTGCTCACCGGCACGCTGCAGGTCCATCAGAATGGCCACGCGCATCTGATCAACGAGAAGCGTGATCAGCCGGATGTCTTCATCTCGGGGCCGAATCTCGGCACCGCGATGCACGGCGACAAAGTCGTCGCGAAGATGCTGCACGAAGGCCGCGCACATCGGCAGGAAAGCAGCCGCGCCGAAGCCGCTGTGACCCGCATCCTCGAGCGGGCGAATACGACGGTCGTCGGCACGCTTCAGACGACCAAACAGTTCTTCTACGTCATTCCGGACGATTCACGGCTCGCGCATCACATCTGTGTGCTCCCGAGTGCGACCAAGCTCCCGCGGGAGCCGCGAGTCGGCGACAAAGTGGTCGTGAAGCTCGAGCCTTGGGAATCGCGCCACGTAAACCCCGAGGGGACGATCGTCGAAGTTCTCGGGCCCGCTTCCGCACCGGGCGTGGACATGCTTTCGATCATCCGGAAGTATCAGCTCCCGCAGAAGTTTCCCGACACCGTCGTGCAGGAGGCGGAGCAAATCCCGGAGCGCATCGACGAGCGGGAAATTGCCAAGCGCGAAGATCTGCGCCGCATGCCGGT
>DASVRY010000426.1:0-4858 GCA_036388395.1 Chthoniobacteraceae bacterium | reverse complement strand
GAGCGTTTCCGGCGAAACGTTGCCGACAGCGGCGTCAGATGCACAGTGGGCCGAGATCCAGGGAATCGTTCGCTCCATCACACCGGAAAACGACAGGCTTTTGATCAGCCTCGAAGCGGAAGGTCAGCGCGTGCTCGCGGTGCTCCCGGGTTATCAGCAACGGCAGCCGAGGCACGGCCACCTTGTCGGGCTGGAGGTCGAGCTGCAGGGCGTCGTCGGCGCCACTCAGCAAAGCAACAAAGTCTTCGGTCCGAACGCTCTCTACGTGCCGCAGATCGACTGCGTGACGATCACGCCGGAAGCACTCGCCTTTCACTTCGAACGGCCTTCCAATACCTACAATGAACTGTTTCCCGGTCGTAAGCGGGACCACGAGGAGTTTGGGCGTGTCCGCGGGCGTGTCCTCGGTGCTATTCCTGGGGTTGGGTTTTTTCTTTCAATGCACGATCCGCGCAACAAGGGCGGACGGGTGTGGGTGCAAAGCAGTGCTCGTGGAGTGCTGCACGAGGGCGACATCGTCGAAGTGGTCGGGCGCAAGCAGCTCATCGACACTCTGCCTTCGCTCTTCGACGCGCTCTTCCGTGTCGTCGGCAAAGGGGAGGTTCCAGACGGATATCTTGTCCGCGGAAATGATCTGTCTCCCGGCGCTTTTCATAATGACGTGGTGCGAATCGATGGGCCCCTTATCGAGCGGCGGAAGACCCCTGAGGAGGATACGATCGTTATTGAGTCCGACGGACGTTTGTTCTCTGCGACATTACCTCTGCTGCGGGGGGAGTTAGCGGAGCTCCAACGGGGCGCGGAGCTCCGCTTACGGGGAGTTTATCTGTCGCGAACGTCGCCAGAGTTTGGCCCAGTACCCGCGGCGTTCTACGGACAGATGCAGATGTTTCGGCCCAGCGACGTGACGGTGCTTGCAAATCCGCCGTGGTGGAATGCAGAACGCACTGGCTGGGCGTTGAAAGGGATCGGCGGGTTTGCGGCGGTGGGGCTGGCCTGGACCGTCTCGCTGCATCGGCGAAACGTGCGACTCCGGCGGGAAGTCGCAGCCCGCCAGGAGGCTGAGGCGGCCCTCGAGCGAGAGCGTGGCGCTTTGGCTGAACGTGTTGAGGAGCGAACCGCAGAGCTGCGCTTCGAGATGAGCGCCCGGCACGAGGCGGAGGCGATCTTGCGGGAACGAAGCCGCCTGGCGAGCGAGTTACACGATACCCTGGAGCAGGGCCTTACCGGAGTCGGCCTGCAGCTCGAAGCGGCGTGCAACTCGACCACCCGCGCACCGGAAAATACCGTTCGGCATCTCGATTTGGCGCGTACGCTTCTCCGCCAGAGCAAGAGTGAGGTGCGGCGGTCCGTCTGGAATTTGCGATCCCAAATGCTGGAAGACCACGATCTAGCCGGAGCGCTGCAGATGATGTTGCGACAGGTGGCGCTCACCGCAGGACTGGAGGCAAACCTGGAGGTCCTTGGCGCTCCGATCCGATTCGACGAGGTATCTGAAAGCCATCTGCTGCGGATAGCACAGGAGGCGATTACGAATGCCGTCAAGCACGCGAGGGCGAGGAAGCTTCAACTCACGCTCTCGTTCTCGGAGCGAGACACATTGCTGACTGTCTCTGATGATGGCCAGGGGTTCGACTCTCAGCAGACGTGGGGCAATGACACGGGCCACTTCGGGCTGACGAACATGCGAGAGCGCGCGGCGAGGATTGGCGCTGACTTTCAGCTCAAGACTGCGCCTGGCGGAGGTACCTCGATCGAGATTCGGCGGCCAGCTTCCCCGGCCGTCACGGCACCTGCGCCATGAAAGCAGAAGCCTCAATCCGGCTCATGATCGTCGACGATCATTATGTGGTTCGGATCGGACTGCGCGCGATCCTTGGCATGGAGGAGGATCTTTCGGTCGTAGCGGAGGCTGCAGATTCAAGCAGTGGGATCTTAGTTTTCCGCGAGACGCAGCCAGACGTCACTCTCATGGATATCCGCATGCCGGGAGGTGGCGGGGTCGAGCTTACTGCCAGGATTTGCGCGGAGTTTCCAGGCGCACGGATCATCATGCTGACAACCTTCGACGGCGATGAAGACATCTATCGGGCGTTGGAGGCTGGAGCCTCCGGCTACCTGTTGAAAGATGCACCCGCAGACGAGCTGCTCGATGCCATCCGCAAAGTGCACGCTGGTGAGCGATACCTGCCAGAGGACGTGGCGCGGCGGCTTGCGGAGCGTGATCCTGCCTCCACGCTGACTCAACGCGAATTGTCCGTGCTCGAGTTAGTGACCAAAGGATTACAGAATCGCGACATCTCCCGCTTGCTTGGTATTAGTGAGAACACGACCAAGTTCCATCTGCGACAGATCTTCACGAAGCTCGGCGTGGCGGATCGGACGGAGGCTACGCGAGCGGCGATGGAGCGGGGCATCCTGCACCTTGGTTGACAGGTAACCTACCCGTTCGGGCAGTAGGCGGGTTCTGGGAAGCGCGTATCCTGCGCCTACCTCCGCTGCAGTTGTTTTGCAGCGGCGGAATCTACAATCCCGTCCCTCACCTACATTATGCTTACTTCAATAAGAAACTTGATCCTCGCCAGCGCGGCGGCAGTCCCAATCGCTGAGGGCGCCTTTGTCCCCATCGACACCTTCGAAAGCTACACTGTGGGGAATGCAGTGGCTGGCGCCAACGGATGGACCGCTGGGGCTGGCGGCGCCGACTTCAAAGTGGTTGTCGATCCCACTGATAGTGAGAATCAAATGCTCAAACGGAATGCTGGCGGTGCACATGGCGTGTTACTGAACGATCTAGCCACGAACGCCATTGCGCCCGGCTCGACTGGCACGCTCTACTTCCGATTCCTCAAACCATCCACCGTGCCTGAGTCCGGGGCCGCCAATGACTTTATGGCCGGCTTGCTCAACAGCGGCTCCACTGCAGCAGATAACAAAGACCTTGGATACGCTGGCGGCGTTACAGCTCCAAACAACCGAACCACGCTGCAGCCCTACCCGAATGGTAACGGCGCTGCAAGCTTCAGCGCAGACACAGGAGACACTTGGTACAGCTTGTGGGTGGTATACAATAACGCCCTCAACACGGGCAGCGACACTTTCAGTGTATATGTCCAGGGTGGGACCGCTTACAGCTCCGTTACCGCAATTGCAGAGAACGTAGTCTCCAGCAACCAAATCGCGGATGATCTGGATACTCTGAAGCTCGCGGTATGGGAGACCCGCAACAACGGCTTCGACGATTTCTATATCGATAAGTCGGGCGCTAATTTGTCGATCGCCACAATCCCAGAGCCATCGAGTGCGCTGTTGGTTGGCCTGGCAGCAGCAGGTCTCGTAGTTCGGCGTCGCCGATAGGCTGAAGAGACGACTTTTTGGGGTAGTATGACATCAGCCGCGTCCGTGATAAATTACGGGCGCGGCTGTTTTCGTTCCCTAGCTAAGGTGTCATCACGAGTTGCACGCCTTCGGGTTTATGGAACAGGAGCCGCGTCGAATAGCGCCTAGTCTCTACTGCCGCGCCGTGCTCCGCGGTAAAAGCGTGCGCTTCGCTGCGGGTGGGCCATAGTGGCCGGCTATGCCTTTCAGCGCTCTCGGCCTCGATGCCAAAATTCTTAAAGCCGTCCAGGAGGCGGGATATACCGAACCGACTCCAATTCAGGCCGCCGCCATTCCTGAAATCATTGCGGGTCACGATCTAATTGGCATCGCACAGACCGGCACGGGTAAGACTGCGGCATTCGTCCTCCCGATGCTGGTTAAAGTCGCGGAGATGATTCACAGCCCGGGCAATCGCCGCGGCACACGCGTCCTGGTGGTCGCGCCGACACGTGAGCTTGTGGTGCAGATTGACGAGAATGTCCGGGCTTATGCGAAGCATCTGCCGATTCATGTCGCCACGGTTTTCGGTGGAGTCGGCGAGCGCCCGCAGATCGAGGCACTGCGTGGGGGGGTGGATATTGTGATCGCCACACCTGGTCGGTTGATTGACCTCATCCGCCACGCGAACTTCTCCGGCCTCAGTTTTCTCGTTCTGGATGAAGCCGATCGGATGCTGGACATGGGCTTCCTGCCGTCCATCCGGCAGATCGTGAAGGCCATCCCGCAGAAGCGCCAAACGCTGCTCTTTTCGGCCACGCTTTCCAAGGAGATCGAAAGCCTGACGTCGGAGTTTTTGCGAAATCCGAAGACGGTGCAGATCGGCCGCCGCTCGAATCCTGCGGAAACCGTCACGCAGCTAATCTACGAGATCCCCAAGCACCTGAAGCCGAACCTGCTGGTCCATTTACTCCAGGATAAACAGCTCGATTCCGTGCTCGTCTTTACCCGGACCAAACACGGCGCAGACCGCGTGGCGAAGAAGCTCGAGGGGTGCAAGATCAAGACGGCCACACTGCACTCGAACCGCTCGCAGAATCAGCGCCTGCGCGCGCTCAAAGAATTCAAGTCCGGCGAAGTGCGGGTTCTCGTCGCGACCGATATCGCCGCGCGTGGCATCGACGTGACTGGCATTTCGCATGTCGTGAACTTCGACTTCCCGATGCACCCCGAAGATTACGTGCACCGCATCGGCCGCACCGGCCGCGCGAACGCCGTCGGCGACGCGATCAGCTTCGTCACGCAAGAAGACCACGGACCGCTTCGCGCCCTGGAGCGGTTCATCGGACGCGGCATCGTGCGAAAGCGTGCTGAAGGATTTGACTACAATTCCCCAGCCCCAGCCCGCACCGAAGATGCCCGGGGCGAGCGACGCTTTGCTCCTCCTCGTCCACGGCCGCCGATGCGCGGAGAGGCTCCCGCCGCAGGTGGACGCGGGGGCGGAAGGCGCGGCGGCGGCGGCGGCGGCGGCGGCGGCGGT
>DASVRY010000425.1:0-5525 GCA_036388395.1 Chthoniobacteraceae bacterium | reverse complement strand
TCGAGATTGCATATGCACTGCGCTACTTGCTGCCACACGAGTCGGTGAGCATCGCACACGTGGGCTTCCCCGATCCGTGGCCGAAGCGCCACCATCAATCGCGACGCCTCGTGCAGGACGGCTTCATGGAAGCCATGCACGGGATTCTCGTTCCCGGTGGTGAGTTGCGGATCAAAACGGACGACGAGCCATATTTCCTCTGGATGGAGAAAGTGATCGGCCGGGCCAAAGGTTACGAACGGCTCGACTGGCCAGAGGATTCGGATTACCCGAAGACGAACTTCGAGCAGCACTTTCTTTCGCAGGGGCTGCCGATCTATCGAGCCCTGCTCCGGAAGGTCTGACCGTTCACATACCCGCGGAGCTCGATCACACCTTCGCCGATTGAGGCCTGCACTGCTCCGCAGACGTCCTGACGGAAAACAGCGATGCCGCTGCCGGCGATCGATTTCTCCCACGCATCCAGCGCTATCGCCGGCTGTGCGAAGCCGAGATCACTGCAAATGATAGCCCGCGGTTGCACGGCCGCCAGGAAGCCAGCCGTTCCGGAAACGTCACGGGCATGCTGCCCTTTCACGAGCACATCCGCGCGGAGATCCGGCTCCTGCTCGCGCAACCATTGCTCCGTGAAGAAACCACTATCCGAGGTGAAGAGCAGTCGCACGCCCGAGCTTTCGAGCATGAAGACGAGCGCTTTGTCGTCTGCCGCAGAGCGGTTCAGCCCGGCGGCTGGATAGAGGATACGCAGCCTCGCGGAAGGGGCGAGCTGGAGTTCATCTCCACGGCGGAGAAGCGCCTTGCCATTGCCTCGGATTGCCAGCTCGCGGTGCCACACGCGGCGGTATGGAGATCTATCTTTCAACGGCGAATCTGCAACCAATCGCGGGCGGAAGTCCGCGAGCAACGGAAGCGCTGCGCCTAAATGCTGAGCGTCGCCATGCGTGGCCAGAAAACCGTCGAGGCGATTCACCCCACGCGAGCGCAGATACGGCAGCACGGTGTATTTGTAGCCGCCCTCCGAACCGCAATCGATGAGCCAGTCGCGATCACCAGAGCGCAGGTGGATTGCGCCGCCTCCCTGCAAGTCCAGGACGGTGAACTCCGCCGCGGGAGCTGCTCCGCGAGTCGGCAACTCTACGTAGTGATGCCCGCCTGGCAGCACCGCGAATGCTTCGACCACAAGCAACATGGCTTTGGCGCAGACCCAGTTGGCATTGTTGAAAAGCACAACAAGGTGCGTCGAAAGGGGGGCCGCCAGCAACGAGAACAAAGCGAGTCCGAGCATCGCAAACGCAATTGGCACGAGGGCGAGATTCGCAAAGATCGAGCCGACCGAGAACAGGTGGAAGTAGCCGGCCATGAAAATAAGTGAGCCCAGCCAGGCCGCGAGGGTCACGCCGAGCATGCCAGCGAATGCTCCCCAGACCGACTGCCGCAGCTTAATCCACGGGCTCCAAAGGGCCTTCGGCAAAAACGCGTCCGGATGGACCAAGCGTCGCGTCCAGCTTTCGATTGGCCCAGCGGCGATCACGATGGTGAAGACCAGCGCAAACGAGAACTGGAAGCCGGGTGAAAAGAGCTGGTTGGTATCCCAGGCGAGGATGAGGAGTGCCGCCGCGCCAAGGCTGTTGAAGATGGCCACAGGCCGGTCGAACAGGAACGCGGCGAACAGGACCACACCCATGATTGTCGCTCGGACACAGCTCGTGCTGAGGCCGGTGACGACCGAATAAAGGCAGAGGACGACGATGATCGTCACTACCGCCGCTCGCCGGTTCACACGCAGCACCTTGAGCAGACGAAGCACAATCGCGCCGATCATTGCCACGTGCAGGCCACTCACTGCCAAGAGATGAAGCGTGCCCGTGCGTTGGAATTGCTCATGCACGTCCTCCGGCGTTTCGCCTTTGGTCCCGAGCAGCATACTGAGAATCAGCGCCGACTCTGTCGGCGCGTCCGTGAGATCCCGCTCGATTTGTTGCTTCACCCAGCTGCGCGCGCGAATGCAAAAGCGGTCCACCCAACGCCCGTGACCATGGCTCACCACCCTGCAGTCACTCGCGTATCTTGCGCGAAGTTCCGAGTAGACTCCCTGCCGGCGCAGATAACCAGGGAAGTCAAACTGGCCGGGATTCCGCACAGGCTCGACGTTCGCTGCGCCTGCTCGAAGCTCCACGCGATCACCATATGCGGGAGGCGCCGCCGCCCAATGCACCTCAACCAAGGCGTCTGATGTGCGCATCGCCCCGCCAGCCATGATCGACTCGAGCTTCAGTCGAAACCGACACGTCGTGTGTTTCGACCAGGTCTTCGGAGCGATCGGTTCGCTCCACACCACACCCGTCGCCTGCACCACTTTTGACCCGGCGGTAAACTCGCGAGCAAGCGCCCGGGCGTCGCTGCCATGATGCCTGATCGTGTGGAGCGTCGCGAAAGCTAGCAGCGCAAAGCCAATGCACCCGGCGGTGCGGGGCCTCCAGGACAGCCACGCCCCTTGGAGGAGAAGCGCCAAAAGGAGGAGCGGCAGCGGGATCACCAAACGATCCGCCAGCCCGACACCGAGGCCGGCCGCCAGCGCGAGACCCGTGCACGGCTGCCGCAGCGCCCAGAGCTTCATCGCCGCTTGCCATACACATCGTCCTCGCTCAGCGCCAGCCTACTTTCTACACCGCCACAGAAATGCTACCTGGAAGAGCCATGAGGAGAGCCAGTGAGACCTGACAGTGCGAGATGAGCCACCGCACGTTCGCCGCGGCCGCTGCGGCGTCCTCATCCTTATCTTCGCGCCCTTTGCGTCTTCACGGTAAACCCGCCCCCGTTAAGGCAACTACAGCAGCTTCTTCCGCTGCGCGTATTCCGGGTAACGGCTCTGCAGCAGGTTCAGCAGGCGCTTCGCATCGTTGTCGAGGCCGGCGGCTCGGTAAGCTCCGACCCCCTTTTCGAGTGCGCCCGGAGTAACACTCTCGTCGTCGATAACCACGGAGACGCTCTCGTAAATCTTCGCCGCTTTCTCCGCATCTCCACGTGCGACATCGATGTCGCCGGCCAAGACTCGCGCTCTCGCATTCAGCACTCCGTCGGGCTGGAGCGTCAGTGCGGCATCCGCAGTCTTCTGCGCCGCATCCAGCTTCTTCAATCCGACCTGCGCCTCGCCAAGCAGCAGCAGCGCCTGCACCCGGTCGAGTGGATCCTTCAGCGTCTCAAGGTGCTTCTCGAGCGGACCAAACGCCTTCTCGAACTGCTCCAAATCGAGCTGGGTGCGTGCATAAAAGAGGAAGTCATCCGGGTCCGCATCCTCCCGGCCGATGAGCATCTCCATGTATTTTGCTCCCTGCTCAAGTTGCCGGGTGCGCTCCTCTGGATCTTCAGCCGCCGCTGCAGCCTTTGCATAGGTCTGCCCGAGCCAGCGCAACACCTCCTCCGGCACCTGCGTCTTCCCGCCACCTTTCGTGTAGATGTCGATCTCACGGGCGACCGCGTCCTTCTCCTCCTGGTAGAAGTAGGAAAGCATCACGCGCAGGCTGGCCCGCTCGAAATACTGCTCCTTATCCAGCTCGCGCGCCTTGGCCAGCGCCGGTGCAGCGGTCTTGTAGTCCTTATTTTCGTAAGCCACCCAGCCGATCCAGTAATTGCCCTCGGCGGCGATGGCCGGCGCCGTGTCCGGATACTCCTTTAGCAAAATTCGGAAAGTCTCCGCCATCCGCTCGTTATCGTTCTGCTGACCGAGCACCAAGGCCTTTTGCTGCAACGCGGTCTCACGCTCTTTCGCCTTCGGGTGCTTGGTGATGAGCTGATCGAAATCCTTCAGCGCTGCCGGAGTAGCCTTCAGCCGGAGGTTCGCCACGCCACGTTGAAAGAGCGCGGTCGGCGCCGACTTGTGCGTTGGGAAACTGCTCAAGAACGAAGTATACGTGTTCACGGCGCGCTCGAAGTCACGCGTCTGGATCTGGCAAAAGGCCAGCTTGAACAGCGCTTCGCCTTTGAGCGCTGGCGTGAGTGAGCGGGAGCTATCGAGGAGCTCGTAGATTGGTGCAGCCGCCGCGTAGTCCTGCTTCTTGAAGAGCGTTTCCGCCTTCATCAGCTGCACCTGATCCCGCTTCGGCGCATCGGGGTTCGCGACCAGGAATTTGTCGATCTCGGTGATCAGACTCGAATCGTTCGTCTGATAGAAGACGACGAGCCGTTCATACGCGGCGTCACGCGCGTGTGGCGATGTGGGGAACTCCTTGATCACCTGCTCGAAAGCCGCGAGCGCTTGCTTGGATTTGCCGAGCTTCGCCTGCGCCTTGGCCACGAGGGTGAGCAACTGCGGCTTGATCTCAACCGTGAACTCCTTCCCGTCGGTTCCATAGCGCTCGATCACCTCGTCATATTTTCCTGAATCGAAAAGCACCTGGAGGAGCCCAAGCTGCGCGACCTCCTTCCACTTCCCAATCTCCGGCATCTCCAGCGCTTTTCTGAGTTCGTCGGCGGCTTTGGCGGGTTGCTCCAGGTCGAGCAGCCAGAGGCCAGAGCGAACGGTCGCCTCCGCCTTTAGCTCCGGGCTCTGCGCTTTGGTCGCCAGTGCTTGCACGTGCTTGAGCGCATCTGCCGTACGGTTTGCCTCCTTCAGGAGCAGCGCGAGGGATAGGCGGCTCGCGTCCTGAAATGGGTTGTCCGTCGTCGTATTTACCAACTCCTCGTAGGTCATCCGCGCTTCGAGCTTTTGCCCGACGGCTTCGAGGCATCGCCCAACAAAAAACTTCGCGGAATTCGCGAGCTTTGGCTGATCCTTGAGGCGCACCGAAGCGCGTCGATACATCCCGAGCGCGCCGCTGTAGTTCTTCTCCTCGTAATAGAGATCCGCCAGACGGTAGGCCGCAGAGCCGATGAACTCGCCGTTGCTGAAATGGGCGAGCAGCGTCTCGTAGCTATTCTTCGCGGCGTTGAGTGCGCCATTCAGCCGGTAGGATTCACCGAGGCGGTAGAGCACCGTCGCGCGATCCGCGCCTTCGGGATACAGACCGAGGTATTTCTCGTACTCCGGCGCGGCCATGGTATAGGCCTTTTTGGCAAAGAACGCGTCGGCAATGCTGAGTTGAGCCTGATCCGGCGACATCGTTGTGCCGGTCGGCGAAAGGCGGATTTCACCACCCGGATCGCTCGGCTCTGGCGCTGGGACGGGAGTAGCTTTCGGAGGTGCTGTCCTCGGAGGTGCCGCAGGCGTCGCGGGAGGCGTCGCACTGGGCGCCACGGGCACGCGCCGAGTGGTGCGCGGGATTGGCGTTGCCGAAGGAGTCGCCGGCGCTACAGGCACGGCTGGAGCAGGCGGCCGTTGCACGGGTTCTGCGCGGCGGACTGGGGTTCCGTCCTCGGTGAAGAACGGCTTAAGCACTTCCTCTTGTGCGCAGGCCAGCGACGGCCCCAGACCAAGCGCCGCAAAAGTTAATCCCGCCAGATACCGCCGCTTCATTCCACGTTCGCCGTTGCGAAGGCTACGTTCCAGATCTTCGCTTCGCGGCACACGTCGAGCACGTTCATGATGG
>DASVRY010000424.1:0-5439 GCA_036388395.1 Chthoniobacteraceae bacterium | reverse complement strand
CCGCGACCGCAATCGGCACATCGATACCCGACGATACGAGCTTCGCCAGAGAAGCAAAGGTCTCCGTCTCATGACCCGGAAGGCGCACCACTGCATTGATCACAGAGTTTCGAAGCGCGCGCTGATCGGCTCCAGCGCTGATCTCGAAGGCAATATTCCGCTCAGGCGCCGGGATTCCCTCCTTGCGGAAAACGATCTCGCGTCTCGCGTCGAGCACGTGAACCCGGAAGTTCTTGAGGCGTTTCCCAAACTCACCGTCGGTGCGATTCCAAAGGATGATGCGATCGATCGGCGCGGTTGAGCCAAGATCCACCTCCCACCATGGCGTATTGGACGCTTCACGGCTGCTCGCGATGGTCCCCGCCTGCCACGCTCCATCGGTGCGGCCGTCGATCGCGCGCGATGCTTCGGCGTTTTCATTGGTGCTCGCTTGCGAGGCCTTGCCTTTGCGCGCGACGTTCTCGCCGTTGCTGAAGACTTCGACTTCCGCCAGCGCGAGAGTGCTGAAATCGCCTGGAACTTCAATCCGGACGAAACGTCCCGACACCATCTCGCCAGCCGCCGCGGCTTGCGGAGTGGTGAGATTCGCGAGCAGCGGCTGAACCTTGCCGTAAAGGCTTTGCAGAATCTGCCCTTCGCTGATCAGAGCCGTACCGTCGAGTAGGTCCGCGATGAGGGCCGGACTCTCGGAGGCGAGCGCCCAGGCCTTATCACCGGATCCATCAGCGCGCATCAGCCCGGCAAACCCCGCCTGGCGAATAGCCGCGTCTTCGTCTTTGGTCGCGAGCTGTTCCAACAGCGGGCGCACCTGCGCGAGCTCCGCCGCATTCCAGCGTGTGAGCACTCGAGCAAGATCCTTCCGGGCGTCGCCACCCGCGCGCTGCAGGGCGCGGTTCAGCTCTTCCAAAGGCGCCGTTCCGTTTGCTTTAGCCAGACCGTTCAGCGCTTCGGTGAGCGCTTCTGCGTTGACTCCGCTGCGGGCCAGGATGGTCTCGTAGACCTGCTTCGAGCCGGCAACCTTCGCAAGCTTGATCAGCTCCGATGTGCTCAACCGCGCGAGCAAGTACGCCGCGCCCTTTGGGTTGTTCTGCGTGAGGTCCTTCCCTTGCAGCAGGATCGGTTTCCAGTTCGGCTCGAGCGTCGCGATCGTCTCCTTCAACACGTAGTCGAGGTAGTAGTCGGTCGGCAGCTTCAGCGCCTCCAGCGCGATCGAAGCGGATTCAGGCGTGCGGACATCGCTTAATGTGAGCAGTGCCTCCATGCGCACCCGCGGGGCCTCGTCGGCGACCTGCTTCTTCAGCAAGTCGATCGCGTCGGGTGCCTGCGCAAACGACCAACGCAATGCCCGGGCCGCACCGGAGCGGATGTGATAATCCTTCGCCTGCAGCAGAGTGCGCAGCAGCGAAACATCGGGCTCGCCGATTGTCTGGGAAAGCCACAGTGCCTCGAGCAGGTGGTGCTCGTAATTCGCGTCCCCTTTATCAAGGCCAGCGATCCACTTCTTCAGCTCCGCCTGAACCTCGGCCACAGGATGCTCCCGTAGCGAAACCCGGGCCCGGTAGCGGGTCCGATCCTCGTAAGTCTTCAACAGCTCGATCTTCTCGGCGACGGTCGCGCCAGCGATCTTCGGCGGCTTGACCAGCGGACGTCCCTTCGCAGTGATGCGCCAGACACGGCCCCGAGATTTATCGCGGCGGGGATCACGCAGCGAATACTGCATGTGGCCGATAAGCGGATTCCACCAATCGACGACATAGAGAGCGCCGTCGGGGCCGGTGTTGATAGCCACAGGCCTGAAGTTCAAATCAGATGACTCGAGCAGGTTCGGCAGCTCTTTGGACGTGTAACCGCTCCCCTCCTCGATCCGCTGGTGTTGCTTGATTCCCTGGAAGCCGATGTTGTTGTTCACCAGGAAGTTGCCCTGGGCCTCTTCCGGGAAATGGCGGCTCGAGATAATTTCGCAGCCGGCCGTCGGACGCACGATGCTGGTGAAGACCTTGAGCGGCGGATGCTTCCGCGGGAAATCAACGGATCCAGTCAATGCCGAGGCGAAGTAGTTTGATCCGCCAGATGCATCGGCCAGAAAATTCGAGCCCCAGCGATCGAACACATGTCCCCATGGATTTGCGAAGCCGTAGCTCACCAGCACACTGAACCGCTGCGGGCGCGGATCATAGCGAAAGACCGCCGCGTCTTTGACCCGCACCCGGCCGTAGGGCGTTTCGGTCTGCGTGTTGTGGAAGACGCCCTCGTGGAAGACCAGCGCGCCTTCCGGCGTCCACTGGAAAGCGTGCACTGCATGGTGCGAATCCTCCGTGCCGAAGCCGTGGAGAATCTTCTCGCGGAAGTCGGCCTTGCCGTCGCCATCCGTGTCTTTCAGAAATTCGACATTTGGCTGAAGACCTACATAGGCTCCACCATCGCCCAGTTCAAAGCCGGTTGGCATGTAGAGCCCGTCCGCCCAAACGCTGCATTTGTCCGCTTTGCCGTCCTGGTTCGTGTCTTCGAGGATGAGAATCTTATCGTTCGGCGGGACGCCCGGTAGGACGTGAGGATAATCCACCATGGTGGCTACCCAAAGCCGACCCCTATCGTCCCACGTCATCGCAACTGGCTTGGCGAGCTCCGGGAAGTCTTTCTCGCTGGCAAAGAGATTTATCTCGTAGCCTTCCTGCAACGTGAAGCGCTGCAATGCGACTGCTGGATCGCTCGATGCGAGATCGATATCTCCGCCGCGATTCGGCTCGTCCTTTTTCTTGGGCGGCTCGGCCTTGGCGTCCTGCGCAGATTTCGTGGTGGGCGTGTCTTTTGCAGGCGTGGAGTTCTGCGCGAGCACGGCGGCGCCGGTGAGCGCACTGATGGAGACTGTGAGAATGAAGCGAATTCGCATTGGGAGAAATGAAGTAAGGCTTAGCGGCGGGTGGTGGCCTGCAGTTCGAAAGTTTCTGCCGAGGATGGCCGGGAAAGTTCCCAGATTTGCTCATCCTTCTGGGCGACGAGCTGGTCCACCTTCTCCATTTCGGCGGGGAAATTGACCACGCCGAACGGCTTGGCTCGGCGCCCGTAGATGTATTCGCCATTCACCGCGTGATAGCGGTGGAAGAACCACAGGTTCTTGTCTTCCACCAGCGCGAGCAGCTTATCCGCCTGGGCCTGACCCGGCCCGGCCGTGACCCGAATGCCGCGTGCCCAGTCAGCGGCGGAGCCTTCCGCGACCGAGCGGCCGCCGGCGCGCAGAGTGTAGTCGCCGGCAGGCAACCCGCGGACGATAACGAGCGGTCCACTTTGCAGCATATCCTCCGGAGGGCGCGCAGTGCCCGCTACGGCCGGAGCCGGCAACGCCGTCTGCGTGATCTTCACGCGGACCGGTAGCGTGCCGTCTGCATCGACATGAATCTTCTCAGGAGCCGCACTGAGGCCGAGTCCCTGCATCATCGCCTGCGCGACGAGAGCATTGCCATGGTCGTTCAGGTGGATGCCATTGATCGTCAGCTTCTGCGCTCCTGCACCGGCCATGAGCTGCCGCGTAGGAGTGAAAAGATCGATAAAGCTGACGCCCTTTCCGGCATGCGCATGGGCGACCTTCTTCATCGAGGCGGTGTAAGCGGCGAGCTGTTCGTTGTGTGCCGTCGGGTCAGGCATCTTCCCGCCGAGAGCCTCATGCGCAATGGGTGAGACGAGCACGATCCTCGGCGCGCCCTTCCCACGATAGCTCATGCTGAGCTGACTCGTAAGCCACTTGGTGAGCGCCTCTTCAAAGCGCGGGAGACCGTCCGGTCCATCGAACGATTCCACCATTCCGTAGCAGGCGAAGATCACGTCCGGCTTCTGCTCGTGGAGATGCATCATCTGGTCGCCGAAATTCAGCGGGCGAAGGTTATGATCCACCTCCATGTCGCTCACGACGCCGATCACGGTGTCGGCGCTCCATGCGAGATTACGGAAGACGAGTTTGTGCTCCGGGAAGCGACTGGTGAGAAGGCTCTCGAAATAGCCGGCGTCGTTTAGGCGTTCAGCGAAGGTATTGCCGACGATGACGATCCGATCGCCGGATTTCAGCTCGAGAGGTGCCGCTTGCACGCATGCGGCGGTGGCGAAAAGGAGGATGGAAAGCAGGGGCTTATTCATGAAGGGGATGGAATTTGGATTCACCGCAACCGAGCCGCGCTTCGGCGTTCGGTGGAGCTTTCAGCCAGCTCATAAAGGTGGGCGTGTATCCTTGCTGCGGTTGCTCGCACTGCAAGTCGTTTTCGCGGTCTACCCGTGAAACGGCTACGAGAAACACGCTGCCTCGGAAGGCCCGGCCGCGCCACTTCGCTGTGCGTCTTCCTAGAGCTCGTCGAGCTGTTGTAGAAAGCACTCCATCAACAAGCCGTAGAAGTGCATCTGAAAAAGCGCCATCGTCCGCGCATCCTGCCCTCCGCCCATCTCCTCTTCCATCTCCTCTTCGGTAAAGCGGTAGCGCTCGGAAATCGCCAGTCGCGCCTGATTCAGTCCGCTAAGCCAGGCGTCCAGGTGATGGATCGGGATCTTCACCGCGGCTGGAAAGTTCGTCTGCGAAAGGTGAGCTATGTCGCCCTGCACCACGTCGAGCGCGCTGCGGAAAGTATCCTGCAGGTCCGGGTGCACATACTCTGCCCACTCACCCTCGAACTCCGGTTCACGCCCACCGGTCGGCTCGCTAAAGAGACGCCGTTGCACGTGCGGATCATCGCTCTGTGCGTGAGTAATAATCCCGCGCAGCAGCTCAGTGACGAAGCCGTCCACCTTGCCCAGCACAATGCCTTCCTCATCGTCGAGACGCTGAATGACCATACTCAGCGACTCTTCTCGACCGTCGCGAGAAGCAGGTGGCTATGCAGTTGCTGCACGTAGAGTTCCGCAGGTTCACGCAAGCCGCTCCAAACAATCGAACGCCCTTTCTGGTGCACCTCCAGCATATGCCGCTCGGCGCGTTCTCGCGAGTAGCCGAAGATCTTCTGCAAGACACGGGTGACGTAGCTCATCAGGTTCACCGGATCATTGTGCACGACGACATTCCACGGCACATCGGTGGACTCCGCAGTTTTGGACTCCTGCTCGACTGTCGTTTCCGTCATCCGGAAATACTACGTCGACGGAGCCGAAGCGCCAGCGCCAGCCGCTTCAGGCCCGGGCTTCAATAGGCCCTCGAGCTTGGTAATCCAATCGGCTGCGCGAGGATGTCCGGGATAGTTTTTGATCAGGCCAAACATCTCGCCGATCGCGCGGTTCTTCTGCCCAATGAGCAACATATCCTGCGCACGGCTCCAAAGGATTTCCGGTTTCCGTTGCTGATTGAACTTCTCGATCTCGAACGCCAGATGACTGGCGCCGGCCGCGGCGGCTTCCCGTGCCAGCTCCCGGTCCCAATATTCGAGCAGGCGCGGGTCCTTTGCCGCGCGAAGTTCCGGGAGGATA
>DASVRY010000423.1:0-7592 GCA_036388395.1 Chthoniobacteraceae bacterium | reverse complement strand
CTTGAGCAGACCGGCGATCTTCAAAAGCGCGTCGGTCCGGTCCTCGACCTTGGGCTCGAGCGCGATGTGCCGCGGCGTGAGCGTATCTGCGAGAGTGATCATAGTGGATGGAAAAGGCTGCCGCAGGTCGGGCAGGCAAGGTCGCACGGCTTTGCCGCCGCACCAGCCCGGCTAACGAGGTATCGTATATCGCTGCTCAAACAGCGCTGCCGCTCCACTTGAGCTTTTGCCGCAGCACCTCGAAGAACGACATTCCAGGAAGCATCGCGAGCGCAAGCCGGTGCGGTGCTTTGGTGATCCGCAGAATGTCCCCGGCCCGAACCGGCTCCGATTGCTGACCATCGAGTGTGACGAAGACATCACGCTCACCTGGTGCGGGTGTGATTTCAATCTGCGACTCGTCGCTGACCATTACGGGGCGCATCGTCAGCACGTGCGGACAAATCGGCGTGATAACGAAAACACCGCTGTCGGGCGTGAGCACAGGTCCACCAGCGCTCAGTGAATACGCTGTCGATCCGGTTGGCGTTGCGACGATGAGGCCGTCAGCGTTGTACTCGGTGAGGCACTCGCCATCGATCGAGACAACGAGTTTGATCAGGCGTGAGAGTTCGCCACGGCTGATGACCGCGTCGTTGAGCGCATGTCGCTTCGTGAGCACCTCGCCGCCGCGAATCAGCTCAACGGTGAGCACCGTCCGCTCTGTGAGGCGGTAATCACCGGCAATTACGCAAGCGGCCGCTTTCTGCCAATCCGCAGAGCTGGAGGAGGTGAGAAAACCGAGCGAGCCAAGATTGATCCCGAAGATCGGGCACCGCGCGTCACCGAGTTCATGGAGCACCTGAAGAATCGTCCCGTCGCCGCCGAGCACAACGAGCAGCTCGCAGCAGGCCGCCAGATCAACGGCCGAGCCACTCGACTCTGTGCCAACCAAGGCGGCAGTGCGCGTCTCGAGTTTTGCAGCAATCCCTTTCTGCTCGAACTCCCGGGCGAGATCCTCCACAAGCTCGCGCGCTCGTGGCTTGCTGCCATTGGCGATCAGGCCGAAACAGCGCGCAGGCATGCGAGGAACTCCTTGTTGCCTTCTCCGCCGAGGATAGGTGACTCGATCAAACCCATCCACCGCCGACGCAGCGTATCGCTGACGAATGTGCGGATTTTCTCCACTGCCGCCTCGTGCAGCGCTGGATCTCGTACGACTCCACCGCGGGCCACGTCCTCCTTGCGGAGCTCAAACTGCGGCTTGATCAAAGGAATGATCACGCCCTCAGGAGCTAACAACTCAAAAGCAGGCGGCAAGATCAAAGTCAGTGAAATGAAGGAGACATCGATCACGCAGATGGAGATCGGATCCGGGACATCCTCACGAGTGAGGTAGCGGGCGTTGAGCTTTTCCCGCACGACGACACGCGAATCGGAGCGGATCTTCCAATCGAGCTGGCTGTGTCCGACATCGATCGCGTGGATCTTTGCCGCGCCATGCTGCAGCAGGCAATCGGTAAAGCCCCCCGTCGAAGCGCCGATGTCGAGACATGTCGCTCCCGTCGGATCCACACCAAACTCGCGCAGCGCTGCCTCCAGCTTTAGCCCGCCACGCCCCACGTAACGCTCACCGGCCGCCACAGTAATGGCGGCGTCATCGGCGACCTTGGTCCCGGCTTTGTCGACACGCTCCTCCGCGACCTGCACCTGTCCGGCCATAATCGCTCGCTGCGCCTTTTCGCGTGAATCGAAAAACCCGCGCGCAACGAGCAGCAGATCGAGCCGGGTCTTTGACATGTGAGGGAGCGGAGAAACTGCGTGATCGGTGAGGGGTGAATGGTGATGGGTAGAAAGGCTCCGCGCCAATCCCCAATCACGCATCGTCTAGTGATGATGCTCGCGCGCGGCGGCGACCTTCTCCGCCGCGGGCAGCGGGTTCTTCTGCAGGTATTCTTCGACGTCGGCCACCACCGCCAGCTTGCCCCACATGATCATCCAGTGGCCGGGGAATGTGCAGACATACTCATAGTCGCCCGGCTCCTTTGGCGCGGTGAATTTGAGCGTCTCTTTTTGCCGTGGATCGAGGAGCTTTGACGCGAGCAGCACCTTGGCGCTCTTCGGCACGTAAGCCTTGCCCTCTTTATCCATAGTCGGCGGCATGGTCTGCGCGGCTTGACCGATCTCCTCCCGGGAGCCCGGAGCGACGATGACGAGATTGTGCGGCATTGCATCTGGATTTTCGAAGATGATTTCGAACGGCTTCCCAGCTTCAACGACGAGGCGCGTCGTATCGAAGCGCATTTGCTCGGGCACGGCTTTCACGACGAAGACAGTCACGCCGAGGTCGCGGAGCATCTTGCGTGCAGCGCTCGCATTTGCTGCCGGAAGTAGGCCGGCCAGTTCGCTGCCGACTTGCAGAGTCTCGACGAAGTCCTGTGACGTGCGGCTTCCAGCAGGGATCTTCTGCGCCCACGAAATCAGCCCAGCGACAGCTGGTGCGGCTTGCTCCTTGGACCACGCCGTGCGCGGCAGTTGCATAATGCCTTGCGCAGCCGCCGTGACCTGCTCGTTCCTGGCGATCAGCTGCGCGAGAGCGGCGAAGATCGCCTCCGGCTCCTTGCCAATGCTCACCAGCGCCTGAATCGCCGCCCGGCGGAGCGGCACCCCGTGATCCGATTCGACTTCGATCCGCGCCGACTCTTTCGGCGCTGCGTTTCCGGCGCTTTTGAAAATCGAGCGTCGCTCGGCATCAAGCACCGTCACGGTGAAACCCTCGAGCCGCGCGAGATACTCGCCGCCCTTTTCGTTCCGCGTCCAGACGCTAATCGCCTCGATTGGTTCCTGCTTCTGCATGTCCACCTCCCACCACGGGTTGTTCTCGTCTTCTTTCGTGTGCGATTGGCTGCGTTTGCTAAATTCGCCATTTGTGACGCCGTCGATGGCTCGCTCTGCTTTACCGTCGTAGGCGGTGCTCGATTGCGAGGCTTTGCCGTGGCCTGCGATGTTCCGGCCGCCGCTGAAGACCTGCACCTCAGCCAGCGTGAGCGTTCCCTTGCGGGGAAGCTCGATTCGAACAAAACGCCCTGCCGGCCGGATTCGCGCGCCGAGTGCAGCCTGCGTCTCCGGCGGAAAGCTCGTCAGGAGCGGTTTCACCAAGTCGAACGCCGAGGCGCGGAGTGCCGGATCCGGCAGCAGCGAGAGCGCTCTCAAAAGATCGGTGAGCGCCGACGGCGACTTCACCGCTTCAGTCCAGGCCGGCTGGACCGAAGCATCAGCTAACAGCAGCGCCGCACGGGCGCTGAGACGGATCGCGTCCGGCACGCCACTCGTGGCGAGCTTCGTCAAGGCCGGGCGGGAACCCTGCAACTCCGCCGCTGATTGGAGGAGCAGGAGCCGGCTAAGATCCGTCGCCGCTTTTCCACCTTTACCCGCGAGCGGTGCCAATGTCTCGAGCAATGTGGCCGCAGGTGTCGCCTTGTTGAGCTTCGCAAGTTCCTCGAGCGCCTCCATCCGCTGCGGGTCTGCTACATCCGGGCGCGTCAGCAGCGCCATGTAGACGAGGGTGCTCTTGGGCAATTGCGCCAGCTCACCTGGACTGAGCCGCGCGAGGAGCAGATCGACGGCTACCGGGTTGTTTGCAGCGAGCGCACGACCTTCCCGAAGCCCAGCTTTCCACCATGGCTCGAGCTGACGCATGGTCTCACCGAGGCAGTAGTCGATATAGTAATCGGTCGGGTGCAGCAGCGCTGTAAGCGCCGCATCGGCAGCCTCCCATTGCCGGAAGAAGCTGGCCGCCCGCACCGCCTCGAGCCGCACGCGCGGATGCTCGTCATTTGCCTGGACCTTGATCAAGGCGATCGCAGTTGGCACGCGCTCACGTTGATCGCAAAGCACGCGCGTCGCCGCAGCTCGGGCGTGGTAATCCGGCGAACGCAACATCTTCTGGAGAAGCGGGAGGTCCGTGACGCTGTGCCAGGCCTTCACCCACAGCGCCTCCATGAGGTGGTGCTCATATGCCGGCTCCTTTGGGTTGAGCCGCGGGATCCACTGATCGACCGCTGCGACTACTTGTGCGGTTTCGCGCGTGCCGAGCTCGATCTTGACCCGCTCGCGCGTGCCGTTCTCCGGCTCCTTCAGCAGATCGAGCAGCTTCGGGATTGGCTCCCCAGCGATCTTTGCCGGCTTGATCAGCGGATACCCTTCATAGGTAAGCCGATAGATACGACCGTGGGTGTGATCGCGATTCGGATCGCGCAGGTGATGCTGTAAATGTCCGATAATAGCATTCGACCAATCGGCAAAATACACCGCGCCATCTGGTCCAGTATTCACCGCCGATGGCCGGAAGGTCGGATGCGTGGAGCTCACTAGATGCTCGAGCGTCTGGCCCTTGAGCCCGGATCCTTGCTCGCTCACCTTCACGCGGAAGATGCCCTGCATGCTGATCACGTTACAGTTCAGGAAATTGCCCTGAAACTCCTCCGGCCAGGCGCGGCTCGAGAGGAAACCGGTGCCAGAGCACGGCCGTGCTGGACGGGTCCAGAAGGGTTCCATCTGTGGATGCTTATGTGGGTAGTCGATGAAGCCTGTGAACGCCGGGCCGAAGTAGTTCTGGTTCCCCGTGGCGTCGGTGATGATGTCATTCCCCCACTCGTCGAAGGAGCGGCCGTGAGGATTTGCAAAGCCATACGCCGCGTAACGCTCAAACTTCTCCGTGCGCGGCTCGTAGCGATAGATCGCACCGTCGTGATTCCGCACTACCCCCGTGGCGGTCTCGACCTGGCTATGGTGGAAAACGCCGTCGTTTAAGTAGACTCCGCCGCTTGGATCGAGCGCCATCGAGTTGGTCTGGTGGTGTGAATCCGCGGAATCGACTCCCATGAGCACACGCTCCTTCCAGTCAGCTTTGCCGTCGCCATTCGTGTCGCGGACAAACCATAGATTCGGTGCCTGCATGACGAGCACGCCGTCCTTGTAGAACTGGAAACCGGTCGGGCAATTCAGCCCATCGAGGAAGGTCGTGCACTTGTCTGCGTGTCCGTCGCCGTCAGTGTCTTCCAGCACAAGGAGGCGGTCGCCTTTTTTATCCCAAGGGGTGCGCCCCGGATAGGTCGGCCACGCCGCCACCCACAGCCGGCCCTTCGTGTCCCACGCCATCTGCACTGGCTTGATCAGCTCCGGAAACTGCTCCTCGCTGGCGAAAAGGTTCACCTTCACTCCCGCGGGGACTTTCATCTCCTTGATCATCGCTTCGCCGCTCAGGAAGACATGAGAGCCGTCCTCCTTTGGCCCGGGATGATTTGTCTTCACCTCCGTGACCTTGGGCAGGTTTGCATCGTCGACGATCAACTCGCTCCCGTTGGCGGCTGCCCAAACGCGACGATCGCGATTCGCCGTCATGACATCGCGCACGGACATCTCCTCCTGCATCACCTGGAAGTTCGTGATCTTCGGCCCACCCTTGCCGGACTCGTAGCCCAGCTTCGATCGACCCCCGAACACGTTGTAGCCATCCACGGTGCGGTAGCGGCTTTCCCAGATCTCGTTCTTCTCCTGCACAGCGGCTCGCAGCTTCTCCAGCGCCGCGTCCATCGTCGGCGGATCGGCAGCGAAAAGCGCTTTGAAGATCACCGGCGCGAGTGCCTTGTTGCCGGCTTCCGTGAGATGAATGCCGTTGAACGTCAGCGGCTGCTTTGCCGAGCTGTAGAGTTGCCTTGAGGCGGCGAAGAGGTCGACGAACGGCACATCCTTCGCCTGCGCCACCTCGGCCATTGCGCGAGTGTAGAGTTCGAGGTTGGTGGTGTTTTTCTCCGGCGAAGTTAGGTTCGCGTCCGGCATCTTCTCGTGCGCGATTGGCGAAAAGAGGACCAGCCGGGGCGCTCCTTTCCTGCTGTAGTTTTGCCGCTTCGTCTCCTCGACAAATTTTGCCAGCTCGGCCTTGAATCCCTCGAGGCCTTCCGGTCCGCGGAACGATTCGTTGAAGCCGAAAAACGCCAGCACCACGCCCGCTTGCACGCGCTTGAGCCAATCGTGAGGAGAGCCGAAGTTGTCGGAGCGCGCTCGCGTCGCCACCTCGTCGCCTGCGAACCCGAGATTCCGCACGGTCAGCTCTTTCTCGGGGAACGCTTTGTGAATCAGCGCCTCCAGGTAGCTGTCGTGCTGCATCCGGTCCGCAAGGGCGTTCCCGATCAAGGCGATGCGCTCCCCCGTTTGAAGGTCGAGCACCGGCGCGGCTTGCGTGAACGCGGTTAGGGAGAGAAGGAGCAGCGCGCTGAGGGTGGAGCGATAATTCATGGGGAAGCACTGGGCCTCCCCGCTATCGGCGGCTTTCGAGGCGACGGTTGAGATGCTGTAATCCCCACCGGCAGAAAAGCCTTAGCTTCTATTTCCCTCCTTTGCCCAGAGGCAGGTGCACGGCACTTTCCAGCGGAGTCGCGGGGCTTCGGCGTCTCCGGCTGAGGCACCCATCGATAAGCCGGTGGCCCTCACGCGAAGCGAGCTCCCCACGTTTGGCCACCAGCCCCTCCGGGCCCGCTGTCAGAGCACCTTCATGAAGGCCACCAGGTCAGCCTTCTCCTGCGCCGTCAAATTCAACTGGAGCACGATATTGAAGAACTCCACCGTGTCCTCGAGCGTCAGGCAGCGGCCATCGTGCAGATAAGGCGGGCTGTCCTTGATCCCGCGCAAGGTGAAGGTCTTCATCGGCCCGAGTGGCGCCTCGCCGGAGAAGCGTTCCACCCTCAGGTCGTGCATCTGGTGATCGAGATAGGCCGGGCCAGAGTGGCAGCTCGCGCATTGCGCCTTTCCGATGAAGAGCTCCTCACCCCGAATCTCACTCTCCGTCGCCTTCGCGCGATCAAGGCGGCCAAGCGGGTTCAGCTTCGGCGCAGGCGGGAAATCCAGCATGTTCTGCATCTGCGCCATGTGGCTCACGCGCACGCGGTCGAGTTGCACAAAACCCTTCTTCATTGCGTGGATTGGATCGCCGTTGAAATACGCCGTCCGCTGCTCGAATTCCGTGAAATCCTCGACCGAACGCAGACTCCGCTTCGAGCTATGGATCTGCTGATTAAAGAGACCGCGCAAGCTCGTGGTATCAAGGCGGAAGCGCCGTTGCTGCGGACGGTTATCCGGGTTGAGATGAAATTGGCCGGTCGTGTGACCATTGACATGACAATCAAAGCAGGTCACCCCGAGGCTTGGCTGATCGCTCTTCCGGTCGTCCGTCGGATTGAACTCCTCCTGCGGAAACGGCGTCACGAGAAACTGCAGACCGCTGAGCTGCACCGGCGTGAGGATGTCTTTGAAAAGCGCGTAGAAGTTTGCGAGCGATACCACCTGGCCACGAGAAACATCACCGAGTTCCGGACGATTCTGGAGAAACATCGCTGGCGGAAACTCCGGGAGAAAAGCTTCCGGCAAATCGAAATCCACATCGATCCGCGCCAGCCGAGGAAACATCTCGATCTGCATCGCCGGGAAAACCTGCCCACCGGTCGCATGCTTCGGATGCGGCAATGGTGGATAAGGAAAGCTACCCGCCTTCAGAATTTCCTCTGCCGTGGCTTTCGCCAACTGATCCCAGGTTACGCCCTCTTTCAGCCGCGCCA
>DASVRY010000422.1:0-1900 GCA_036388395.1 Chthoniobacteraceae bacterium | reverse complement strand
TGAGGATGAGCATCCACCATACAAGCGGCTTCCACGGCCCTATCCCGCAGGCGCGAAACTGCAGGGTGAAAGCAGTCGCCATCGCAATATTGGAGAGCGCCACGGCTGTGATATGCAGCGCCGGACCAGCCGGCGCGAGGGCACCGAACCAGAGGAGGAGATGCAGGGCCGCGCCGCTGATGAGCACGATCTCGCCCACAACCATGGTGATGAGCGCGATCTGCACGCAGCGTCGCCAGCTTTCCCCGCTGAGCCGAATTGTCGCCGGGATGAAGACGCACCAGGCCGCCCCGGCACTGCCCGCGAACCAGAAAGCCAGCTGCCAGCTCGCCCCGTCTTGCGCGGCCAGGGCCAACGACGCCCCGAACGCGAGCGAGCCGAAGACGGCGAGAAGCAGCAGCGAGGACCAGAGACGGATCGGCAGCCCGCGAGTGATCGTGCGGCCGACGGTGCGGCGAAGTGTCTGTGGCATAATCAGCGCGTCTTGCAGTAGCTGTTGTCGCGGCATGGCACGTCCCGAGGGACGGAAAGATGCGTGCGGATTTCGCCATCGGAGCTCTTCGCCAGCCAGCCCGAGAGCGCCTGGCGATTCTGCGAGACAAGCGCGCAGGCGCGGCGGGCAAAAGGTCGCAGCACCGGCGACGCCAGTCGCTGCGACCATTCGCGATATTCCTTCAACGCCCACAGAGCGGTGATCCATGCCGCGTCACCTCGCCAGACGCAGCCATCATCGGCGATCACCACGAGCTCCTCTGCGGGCCGGAGTTGCTCCACTCCGGGGAAGCGGCAGCCGATCTCGGGAGACTGCAGAGGAATGAAAATGAGCGGTAGATAAGCGGGCTGTTGGCTGAGCCATACTCGGCAGCTGCGGCACAGCGCACACTCCGCATCGTAGAGAATGTAAAGGCGTGTCATGGCCGTGGCGTTAGGGAGTGATCACCGAAACGCGGGTCTCTGGTGGAAGCGGCGGTGGTGCACTGTGGAGGAGCGCCCGGCGGCGCATCTTCGAGAAGATTGCGAGATTGAAGAAGTGCATCGCGCCGAGCACGAGTAGCACGACGCCGACTTTGGTGCTCAGCGCTTCAAGCACCCCTTGCAGAGTCTCAGGCTTGTCACCGTACTTCAGCGCGAGACTGACGTAGCCGATGTTCACGAGATAGAAGCCGACGAGGAGGAGGTGGTTGATCGAGTCGGCGAGCGCCTCGTTGCCATGGAAGGCATCGACGAGAAAGAGCCGGCCGTTTTTGTGCAGAGTCGTCGCAACCCAGATGGTGACGGCGATGGTGATTGCGAGGTAAGCGAAGTAGGTCCAGACGGTTGGGTTCATTTGCATGTATTCTGTTGTTCTTATTGTTTCAGTAAAAAATGAAAGACGCTGACAAAAAGAAGCTTAGGTGAGGAACTTTAGAGCCCAAGGGACGACCGTGCTCTGTTCAGAACGGGCAATCTTGCTCAGCACGCCGTCCGCCATTTCCATGAATTCTGAAAGCGCCTGGGTCTGCGCTGCGAAGACTTTTGCCTCCGGTGACTTCAAGCCGTCCACGCGTTCACGGCAACTCTTCAGCACGTTGATGGCTGGCCGGATTTCGCGCCGTTTCCGCTCACGCACAATGATGCAGAACATCTTCCAAACATCCTTCTCCGCCTCGAAGTATTCCTTTCGCTCACCCTTGCGAATGACACTCCGCACGAGACCCCAGCCGACGAGTTCGCGGAGATTCATGTGCGCATTGCCGCGGCTGATCTTGAGCTCCTCCATGATATCATCGGTGGAAAGCGGCGGGGTTGTAATAATGAGCAACGCATGGATCTGCGCCATGGTGCGATTGATCCCCCACGAGCTGCCCATCGCTCCCCACTGGGCGACGAACTCATCGCGCGCGGCGGTGAGCTGAGCGAG
>DASVRY010000421.1:0-5333 GCA_036388395.1 Chthoniobacteraceae bacterium | reverse complement strand
GGCGGAAAGTCGGCGTTATGTTCGAGGTAATCCTGCAGCTCCGGGATTGAAAGATTCTGCGCCTCGACCTGTGAACTGACGATGCGCCACGGTGTTTCCGACCAGTCGCTGATTGTGCGGAAACCTCCGGGAAACGGATCGTTCTTGATGATATCCCCCGCGGCGTTGAACTCCACCGTACGCCCTTTTCGCAGCACCCAAACCCGCGTCTTCGGATCGAATTCGGCCCGCCCGGCGTACCATTTTTTCACGATCGCACCTTCCTCATTCCGCTGGGTGATGTGGACGCCGTCGAGAGTAGGGGAGTTTGCCTTCATCTTCCGCACGTACCAGATGCGGCCATTCTGCCGATCGACGAAGAGGTGCGCTTCAAGGCTGTTCCGCTCCTTTTTGCCGCGGGTGATTTGCTCCAGCGCCGCCTTCTTCACCGCCTCCGCGTGCGGCGCCCATTCGTAATTTAGCACGAGGCAAAGGACGCTTGCGAGCACCCCCATGATGATCAGCGGCAGGAGCAGGCGCGTGACGCTGCGGCCGGCGGTCAGCATGGAGATGATCTCATTGGATCGCGACATGCGGCTCAGCGAAAAGAGCAGCGCGAGCAGCAGGCCGACGGGCATCGAGATCAGCACCGTCTGCGGGAGCTGCGTGAGATAGAAGCGGGCGACTTGCTTCACCGAGGCCCGGGCTTCGATGAAATCAGGGCCATTGTCCGTAAGATCGAACACGAGCCAAATCGCGATGAAGCCGAGGAAGCAAATCGCGAAGGGCTCGAGAAAATTTCGGAGGACGTATCGATCGAGCAGCTTCATCAAGCGGGTCGAGCATTCAAGCGTGCCGCTCACCCTTTGCCAACCGAAAGCTCTTTGTAAATAGGGTGACCGGTTACAGCGTGTGGCGCGCTTGAGAAGATCGGGTTTAACTCGAGGCGCGAAGACTCGAAGAGAAAAGCATCAGGTGGTCCGCGACCCTTCCCTGCACGGCTTGTATCGGGAACCATGAATGGCGGATCACTTGCCACGAGCGCACTTGTCACCTACATACAGACCAAGTGCGCTCTCCCCGCTCACGCTTCGCTCATCTCCTGCTCATCGCCGCGCTGTGCGCTGCGACCGGTGTGCATTGGGTCGCGGTGCAGTCGGTGGCTTGGGCGACGATGCTTGTAACGTATTCGGCGGAAGAGCAATTCGGCACCGCGGTGGCGAAGACTTTCGACGGCGAACACCCGTGTGATCTGTGCAAGCTGGTCACGGAGAAGTCCGTCGGTAGCGACTCGAGCCTGCTCGTGCTCAAGGCCCTCGATTACCATTTCCCGCCCTCCAACTCCGGCGTCGCTCTTTATCCGCCTGCTGGTTTTTCCCTGCTCTCCTCAGTTGCTCCCGCGGTGCTCTCGGAACGCGCGCCGCCGCTTTCTCCTCCGCCTCGATTCGTCTGACGCTCCTCTCGCGTCACAGCCGCCCTCGTGTCCGGGGTCGGCTCGTCCTCCGCTGACTCGTCCCGCCCGCGCGCCATCGTGCGTCGCTGCCGGCGAATGGCGGGCACCCCTCATCGTCAGTCTCGAATCGTCCCATGAAGAAAGCTTTTACCCTTATAGAACTCCTCGTCGTCATCTCCGTCATCGCCGTCCTTGCCGCGATGCTCACGCCCGTCGTCACCACTTCGGTCGCGCAGGCTCGTGCCTCAAAATGTCTCCAGCAGCTCCGGCAGATCGGAGCCGCAGTGAACCTCTACGCGAACGATAACTCCGGCGAGCTCCCGGCCTCGCGTCATCAAGGCGTCTTGAAGTCGTGGGTGCAGGTCATCCAGCCATACGCCGGGGGGAAGATCCTTTACCGGTGCCCGGATGATCCAAATCCAAAGCGCGACCGCAGTTACGCAATCAACGATCTCCTTACTGCCGGAGCAGTTCCGGGAGCGAATTACACGCGCCGGCAGAATATCCCAGCAGCGAGCCAGACCATCTATCTGGCGGAAACGCAGGCTAATTACGTCACCTCGGATCACTTCCACTTCGGTGAGGAAGGAGCTGCATCCCCGGAAGCGTTTATCGCTCAAGTCGCTGCGGAACGGCATCGCGGCTTGGCCAATTACCTCTTCGCCGATGGCCACGTGACGGCGCTGCAATGGAGTGAGGTGATGAAGAAGCTGACGGAGCCGGGCGACTGCTTTGTGAATCCTGGAGCGACGAAAGAATGAGCGCCTTTCTACGATCCATCGATCTCGTACTGATGAATCGATCGCTATTCCACGTTCTGGTGCTGCTGAGTTTTTGCGCCGCCTCCACGTCGACTCGCGCGGAAGATTTCCTGCACGGCCACATCAACGCGGGCATCATCGACACCGCTCCATTGGGCGCAGGTCCCGGCGACGACCTGGCTTTTTACCACGAGGTCGAGGGACTCCAGTGGGAATCCGGCAGCGGCAACTCGGTCAAGATGACGTTCAACAGCACCGGACGATACGCCGGCCACTATGTGGGCAGCCAGACCTTCACGGCGATGTCTGCGCGCAGCGGAAGTCCTGAAGACGCCCAGCATCCCTCGCTGAATTCGTTCATTCAGCTACGGATCGTGTCAGTTGCTGGTCCGGCTGGTGGCACCTTCAGCTTCTGGGAGAACACCGACCTTGGCGGCGGCAGCACGCCCACTTTCACCATGAATGTTGGCGCCATTGAGCCGAGCCCGCTGTGGGCGCTCACGCAAGACGAGGCAGACGGTGATCCTTACGGGCATATCCATGGACGGCGCTTCACGGCGACGTCGCAGGGCACTTACACCATTGGGTTCCGGCTCTTCGATACCTCGACTAGCAATAGCGGCGGCCCGATTCACGATCCGAGCCGGATTTACCTCATCGACTTCGCCGCCATCCCGGAGCCCGCCAGCGGCGCTCTGCTATTTGTCGGCGGGCTGGCGTCACTTTGTCGGCGCCGAAGAGCTGCCTAGGTCCGGCGGGGGAGTGGACGAATTTCCGGGAGCGCACTCGTCTCGAGTGCTGGTGATGGCCTCTCGCCATCACGGACTTCCCTGCGGCGCGTCGGTTCCAGGAGCTAGGTCTTTCGGATAAAGTTCGTTCCCGCGAGACGCGGGAACCAGCACTCGGGGGAGTGCGCTCCCCGGAACTTTGTGTGCGAGCGTTTCCTCCAAAGGCCGTGGCGACCGACGCTCGCACTAGGCAACTGGAGGACAGGTAATGCCCATCGAGCCTCCTTAGATTCCGCTCACCCCGACACTTGCCGTCCGGCGCAGACCCGCGGAAGATGCGCGGCTCATGATCGCCCCGGCTTCCGCCTTCGATGAGAGCTTTCCCGCACGAGTGCGGGAGATCTTTTCGCCCGAGGGGCTGCTCGCAAAGGCGAAGAACTTCGAATATCGCAGCGAGCAGCAATCGATGGCTGTGGCGGTGGCGACTGCGCTGAGCGAGGAACGGCACCTCGTCGTCGAGGCAGGCACGGGCGTCGGCAAGTCGCTGGCTTATCTCGTCCCAGCGGTGCTCTGGGCGACCGAGAAAAAGAAGAAGGCGGTCATCTCCACCTACACGATCAATCTCCAGGAACAGCTCGTCTATAAAGACATCCCGATCCTGCAGAAGGTGCTGCCCGTCGACTTCGAAGTCATGCTCTGGAAGGGGCGGCAGAACTACCTTTGCCCAGCCAGACTGCAGCGCGCGATGGCTACGGCTGGCGAGCTTTTCACCTCCCCGGAGCAGGCGGAGCTGAACCGGATCTGGGAGTGGGCCCAGACGACGCAGGACGGGACGCTGTCGGATTTCGCCGTCGAGCCGGATTCAAACGTCTGGTCGCAAGTCTGCAGCGAGCAGCACATCTGCACCACGAAATCGTGCGGGCAGAATCCGAAGTGTTACTACCAGGCCGCGCGCAAACGCCTCATCGCCGCCGACGTGGTGGTGATGAACCACACGCTCTTCTTCATGAACCTCGGCGGGCTCGCCGAAGCGGAGGAAAACGAGAGCGGCTACATCTTCGCCAACGACTTCGTCATCTTCGACGAGGCGCACACGGTTGAGCAGGTCGCCGCGCGTCAGATCGGTCTCGGGATTTCGCAGTATGGTCTGCGCTACTCGCTGCAGCGGCTTTACAATCCGAAGACGAAGAAGGGCCTTTTCCAGGTGCTCCGCAATGTGGAGGGCGTACGCGAAGTCGCCGCGTTACTCGAGGAGGTGGAGGCATTCTTCGAGCGGGTGAGTGGGCGTGCTGATTTCCGAAAAGGCCGCGAGTACCGCGTGCGCCAGCCGGATTTCATCGACGACTCGCTCACGCTCCCACTCGCCAAGCTCCAGGCACTCGTTGTGCAGGCGATTCGTGCAATCGAGGACGAAACGGTGAAAGCCGAATTGCAGGATCTCGGGCGCAAGATCCGCGACGCTCGTAGCGGGCTCGCGACCTTCCTCAAGCAGGACGCGGAAGATCACGTCTACTGGGTCGAGCAGAGCGGGAAGACGCAAAAATTCCACAGCCTCAACGCCGCCCCAGTAGACGTCGCGGCATATCTCCGTGCGCTGCTATTTCGGGAAAATCATGTGTGCGTGATGACCAGCGCAACGCTCTCGGTGGGCAACGAGGCGCTTACTTACTTCCGCGAACGCGTCGGGGCGATGGAGGTTGAGGCGCTGCAAATCGGCAGCCCGTTTGACTATCCGCGCCAGATGCAGCTCTACGTCACGCGCAAAATGCCTGACCCGCGCGACGCCGGCTACGAAGCGGCGCTGGCCGAGTGGATCGAGCACTTCGTGCAGAAGTCGAAGGGCCGTGCGTTCGTGCTCTTCACGAGCTACAAGGCGATGTCGGCGCTCGCGTCCGCCATGCGCGAGCGGCTGGATGATCTCGATTACAAGCTGCTCGTCCAGGGTGAAGGCATGCCGCGCCATCGGCTGATCGCAGAGTTCAAGAAGAACGACCGGCACGTGCTCTTCGGGACCGAAAGCTTCTGGAGCGGCGTCGATGTCCCCGGTGAAGCGCTGTCGAATGTCACGATCACGCGGCTGCCTTTTGCCGTGCCAGATCACCCGCTCATTGAGGCGCGACTCGAGCTCATCCAGTCGCATGGCGGCGACCCGTTCTCCGAATACTCACTCCCGGAGGCGATCCTCAAGCTCCGCCAAGGTGTCGGGCGCCTCATCCGCACGAAGCAGGACAGCGGCATCGTGGCGATTCTCGACCCGCGGATTCTCACGAAGAGCTACGGCCAGGCTTTCCTCAAGGCGCTGCCGAAGTGCCCGGTGGAAATCGTCTAGAACCGCCCGCCTGCGCGAAGAAGGTCACCGCGCCTTCTGCGACTGGTTCCAGATCTCCATGGCTTTCGGCATTGCGGCTTTCA
>DASVRY010000420.1:0-4382 GCA_036388395.1 Chthoniobacteraceae bacterium | reverse complement strand
TTAGGCATTCGCCATCTGCTTGACGCTGAACGGCAGTGCGAGCGATACGCGTTCGAGCTTTCCTCCCGTCTGCGCAGCTTGGCGCAAATGACAGCCCAGCAATCTACTGAGGCGGAGACGCTCGAGCAGGCGCTCGACGGGGCGCTGCAAAACGGTTCCCCATCAGTCTCCGCACGATCGGAGGCGGCGGCGGCGGTTACGCTGCTCCAGTCGGACGAGCTCCACGGTGTCACGGACGGAAGCATCGACGATGATAAGCTTGCCGCCCTCACAGCCGTCCACCGCCGTCTACGGCACGCGCTCGATGAACGGGTCAATGCGGTCGATCAAATAGCCGCGCAATGGTGGGCTCGAGCGTCACTGGAGAAGGCTGTCAGACAGGGAGCAGAGGCCGAGGCATTTCTGGCCGCATCGCTCGCTGACATCGAGCGAGAGGGCCATGTTGCGGCGGGGGTCCTGGCCGCGCGGACTGCTGATCGAGAAATCGCGACTGAAGGGATCCGCGCGCTTGCATCCGCCAAGGACCGGCTCACCAAGCTCAGCGCGGAGCTGCTCGCAATCTTGCATGACGCCGATCTGCTTGGCCCCGCCTCGCAGACCTGGGGATCTATTCAGGAAAGTATCGTGGAGAGCGGCTGGACCGCGGCCGCTCGTGACCAGCGGCGGCGAGATCTCGAAGCCCTTTCGGCCGACCTCCATCAAGCCACCGGAGAAGAGCAGCGGCTCCGACTGCTTGACGCTGACATTGATCGAATCGGCGGGAGCGTCGTCTCCGAAGAGGCCATGGCCGTACTCCGCCGCGACGCCGAAAGCGCTGAGGCTCGTTCCCGCGCGGCGCGTCTGGCTCTGGAGGCAACCGCCGAGCCCGTCGCTCGCCTTCAATCAGCGGCCCGTGATCTGATCGCGCATGATCACGGTGCAGGCGCGTCCGAATGCCCAGCCTGTGCTTACGATTGGGGCAGCGCGGAGAAACTCCGTGCCGCCATTGCCGCCGCGCTCGAAGCCGGCCCGCAGATCGCACACGTTGTCGGCGCCGGCGCAGCCTTAGCCGCAGAAGCCGCAAATGCGGCTCGTGCTCGCCTTGATTCCGCCGTGGCGGCTCGTGACCAGATGGGCGCCCTCGTCCGGGAACGCGCTAGCCTCGCTGCCGCCGCCGCGCGCCGGCAGCGGATGATCGAGCAACTGGGGATTGCTTCGGATCAACCCGCTGCTTCAATCGCTCAAGCCCGCCTCCGGCTCCAGGTCGCTGACGCCTTAGCGGCCGTAATTTCAGCGCATGATGAAGTCAGTCCCGCCCTCCCTGGCGGGCCGGCCCCGCTCCTGCCCTCTGAAACGCCGCTATCTAATACGCTCGATCAGCTCGACGCGAACTTCGCCGCGCGCGAGCAAATCGTTCAACTTCAGCTCTCCGAGCTAGTAAAGGCAATTGAGAACGCCACCGCGCTCCGCGATCAACTGCGGGGCAGCCATGCGGACAGGCAGCAGCAGTTGAGTGCATGCCGCTCTGCCCTGCAGGCGAAGGCAGCGGAAGTGGCTTCGCTACGCAAGCTATGGGATGCTGTCGCTCCAGACATCCCATGGTCGGACGACGCGCTCGGCGCCGTCAAATCCGATGTTGGCCGTACGCTGGATCGTCTCGCCAAAGCGGAAGCTCATATTCAGGCCGCGCGTGCAGCTTGGGAGTCAGAAGCTCGCCGTGCGCGCCTCGATTCCCTTCTGAGCGCAATTCAGCCCTCCCTTGATCGGCAGAAGCACATGACGGCTCGCATCGCGGCCGCCAACCGCGCCAGGGCGGTTTTCCATGATGCCTACACCACGATCAGTCGAAAGCAGGTTCTAGGGCTGAGCCGAGTCGTGAATCCGCTTTTCGCACGCATGCACGCGAACAGGGTATTTGATCGTATCAATCTCGGCGAGGATGCTGACTTCCTGCATTGGCTCGCTGATGCAGGAGGCGAACAGCTCGACCCCGGCAAGGACTTCAGCCAGGGCCAGCGCCAAGATTTGGCACTGGCATTGTTCCTGGCTCGGGCCCGAAGCCTCGGCGGGACGTTCTTCCTCGATGAGCCTGTGATTCACCTCGATGATCTCAATCGGGTTGGTCTGCTCGATATTTTAAGGGCGATCGTGCTCGAAGGTAGCCGGTCGCTGAATCTCGTGATCACCACCTCGAGCCGCGCACTCGCGCGCCACCTCATCGAAAAATTCGCGGGAATCGCTACCGTCGAGACGCCGAACGGCCCGGTCCATCCTCTGAGGGTACTCGAACTTGATGGCAACGGCCGCAGCGGCGTTGCTGTGAGGAAAGTCTATCCGCTCCAGTGAACCCCTCGAGGGCGCCTAATTGCCATCACCACTTGGCTAGCCGATGTGCGCGAACGCTCAGAAGGCAGCGCGGCTTCAAGGGCCCCGTCGTGGCCTACCCTCCGCCTGCAGACCCCCGCGGATCCTCGACGATCTTCAGCATCTCCAAGCCACCTCGAGCGGTTGATAGGGACGTTAAGGCGCCCGCCGCTTTCGCTAGCCGGTGTAGGCTTTTCCATACAAATCCTGCCACGCCCGCAAGACGGTCTGGACAGCCGTATCTTTGTCGCAGGCGAACCACTCACCGCGCACGTGCTGCGTAGCGAGGAGTCGATGCGCGGCCGCTTCAACTTTTTCGGCTCCAGAGTCGTGGCACTTGAACTGAGCCACGACCTCAAGCTCGCTCGCATTACCCGTTGCGAGGTTCCGGAGCCGCACCTTGGTGTCGCCGGTGCTTCCGATTTTATGGAATCCCCAAGAGTCAGCAATGACATAGACATACCCAGTGCGGGCGATCTCCAATATACGACAAGCGTCCTCATCACTTATCGAGCGCCTGTTCGCCCAACGGAGCAGGTTGAGACGGCCTAAAGTCCCTAGCTCCTGCAGCGCTGAAAGCACCCGCGCCGCGTGAGCCGCATACTGCTCCGGCGACGCACCCTCCTCCGCCATCGCGCTTGCGATGAAGTGGATGGCTTGGCCGAGCGTCGGCGGGTCCAACGGGGTGGCATCAGTCGGAATGGGTCGACGATCATCGTCGGTGAACATTTAGAGTCTCCACGTTGTCGAGGCGGTCCTCACAGTCCCGTGGCTTGAACAGCAGCATTGCCGTGCTTGCCCAGTGATTACCTAGGCGAGAACCGCCGGGGCCACTTAGGCCCACGAACCGCGGAAATCATAGCTTCCTGTCGGTCGGCAAATGGAGCGGGCGAAGGGATACGAACCTCCGGTCCTCGGGCTCGTAGACTGGAGCACCAGCTTACGAGCCCGAAGAACGCTCGGGACGCCAGTCGTTATGCGAAGCGTCGCTGCAGAAAGTCCGCGGAGAAGCCAGCCGCGTTCCCCGCAAAGCGTTGCGAACGGGCCAGATGCACTTCGAATCCCGGCACGTGATCAGCGAACAGGCTCCGACTCTAACCAAGGTCTCCCTGTTAAAACGACCGGAGCTCGAGCGGCCTCAAACAAGTCAGATCGTCACCTGGCGCTTTGGCGGGCGTGAAAAGCGGCTTGTCCATGTTACCTCCTGCACGTCGGGACCGAGCTCCCTCGGTCCAAGGTCAGGCCGGTATACAAAGTCAGCTAGCCACGAGCGCTCGTCCGCAAGTTCACCATCTGCGACCTCCCGCCACCAATGCTTGTGAATTGGATGCCAGCGATAGCCCCTCGTTCTGAGGCGGTCCTTCACGTCGAAGTGTGCACCGACGGCATTGACGATCCAGCCAGGTTCCTGCGCCACGTCCATTAAAATACCCAGAACAGTACGCCGGTCACCGAGCTCGTGCATAAGAAGCGCGACCAGCGCATCGACATCGCTCGACGCGCGGTGCCCCTGATGGAACAGCCCGCCCTGCGCGAGAAGCCAACCGAGGCTCCTACCCTCGAAGCCGAAGGCTTCCCACGGCACCTGCCGACAACTGCATGCCCATGGCAGGCCACGCACTGCCGGCAGTCGATCTTCCACGAAGGGGCGGTCGAACGCGGCATTGTGCGAAATGATCACATCCGCCGAGGCCAAGAGAGATGCCGCGCGGTCCTCGTCGAGCACCTGCCCAGCCAAGTCTTCGGTTGTGAGCCCTGTGATGCGCGTGATTTCCGGCCCCACCTTCCGCCCAGGATCCTCGAGCCAGGAGTAGGAGCGGTCGATTTTTAACACGCGTCCACTCTGATCAAAACGGATCCGACGTATCGCCAACTCTATGATGCTGTCGGCCTCATGTTCGAGGCCAGTCGTCTCCACGTCAAGTACGGCAGCCACTGAGGACGTGGCGAGATCATCGCTGCTTTCGATCACGCCTTCCGGCAAATCGACTCGACGCAGCACGCGGAATGCGTCGCTCGCCTCCACCACAGGAACCATT
>DASVRY010000419.1:0-15425 GCA_036388395.1 Chthoniobacteraceae bacterium | reverse complement strand
GAACTCGCCACGAACGTTCCTACAGATGCGGTGAAGATCGGAATGACCCACGGCTCGCCGGCGATCGAAGCGCGGCATCAGAGCGACGACTTTCCGGTCGATCTCACTGCCGCCACGCGCGCTGGGCTCGATTACCTGGCGATAGGACACTGGCACCGCCCGCAGAGTTTCGACCGTGGACGGCTTGTCATGCCCGGCACACCGGAGCCAACCGATTTCTCGGAGGTCGGCGCCGGCCAGATCCACGAGGTCGAAATCTCCGGACGCGGCACGACCCCGCGCGTTACGCCGATCGATATCGCGGAACTCACCTGGCAGGCGTGGAATCTGCCGGTGACGACAGATCTGCAGGCGCAGTTTGCACAGCGGTTTTCGACGTTGGGGAATCCGGCGCGTTCAGTGGTGCGTCTTACCTTGTCGGGCGAAGCCGCGCCTGAGCTCGTCGCGCAGACAATGGCCTGGCTGCACGAGCAGCTCGCTTCGTGCGAAGTGGCACAAGTCATCGACGACACGGCACCGGCTCTAGGTGAAAGCGAGATCGCGGAATTGCAGCGCGAGCATCCACTGCTCGCGGACGTCCTCGGCGAGCTGCGCAGCCTCGGTGACACTGCCGCATCGGAGAAAATGCGCGGTTTGGCCGAGCGGATGAGCCTTCCGGCCGAGGCGCTGAATCCGCGGATCGCCACCCTCGCGCAGCGGCTGCTTCTGCGGGAGTGGCGGGAGGTCTGCGAGCGATGCTGATCGAGAGCCTCGAGCTGGAGAACGTCGGCCCGTTCCGCGAACGGCTGGAGCTTGGCCCCTTTCATCGCGGGCTGAACGTCCTCGCCGCACGCAACGAATGGGGAAAGAGCACGGTTCTTCGAGCGCTCACCCGCGCCCTCTTCGATAAATACAGCTCGCAGTCCGAGGAGATCCGCGCGCTTCGGCCAGCCGGTTCCTCGCTGTCACCCCGCGTCCGTCTAGTCTTCGAGGCCGCCGGTCAGCGTTACCGCCTGCAGAAAACCTTCCTCGAGAAGAAGAGCTGCGAGCTGTTCCGCGCTGGCGCGGCTGATACTTGGGAACGCACCGACGACTCGGATCGTGCGGATCAGCGCGTGCGGGAACTGCTCGGTGCACCGAAGCTCGAAGGGCGCACGGTGAAGCCGGAAACGTGGGGGCTGCTCCGTTATCTGTGGGCGCGTCAGGATGATCCGTGCGACTGGCCGGAGTGGGATTGTGCCGGCGGCGAAGAGGCGCGGCGTTGTCTAGCCTCAGTGCCGCTCGATCCGCAGGTGCGCGCGCTGACTGCTGCGCTGTGCGCGGCGGCGGACAAGATCTTTACGAAAACCGGAAAGCTGAAGGGCAACGGACCGCTCGAACTCGCGGAAGAACAATGCCGCAAACTCGAGGAGGAGCTGGAGCAAATCCGCAAGCGCCGCGGCGACACCGAAGCGCTCCAACGTGAACACGCGCAACTTACCGGTGAAGTCGCCGTGCTCCGCAGCGAGCAGCAGCACGCGCAGGAGGAAGCGATGCGCGCGCGAATGGAGGCCGAGGCCGCAGAGAAATTGCAGACTGCGCTGGTGAGCTTCGAGACAGCTTTCAAGCACGCCGACGACGCTCTGCAGCAGATCAAAAGCGACGAGGAAGCACTTACCTCGATTTCTCGGACGATCACGACAACCATCGCCGGGCAGCAGGAGCGCGCTGCTTCCGCGCAACAGCTCGCAGCCGCCCTCCCTGCCGCGGAAGCAGCCGTGCAGCGCGCGGAGCTGGAGGCGCGTGAACACGCCCGCGCGCGAGCGGTTCAGCAAGAGCGTCGCGATCGTGTGCTGGCTTTGCTCCGCATCCGGCAGTTCCGCCAGGAGGCAGCGGAACTGCGCGAACGAGAAGAGCTCGCGCAAAAAAAAGCAGGCGAGCTGCAAGTCATCGCAGAACGTCTCGCGCAGATTCCCGCGATCACGGAGAAGCAGCTCGAAAGCTGGCGCACGCTGGAAAGCAGCGTGCGCGAAATCACCGCACAACTCGACGCTCTCGGTCTGCGTGTCGTGCTTTCCCCGAGCAGAGCTGGTGAAGTGCGCATCAGCCGCGATGCAGATGGAACAGCAGAGAGCCTCGCGGTAAGTGGGAGCACTACGACAAAAGCACTCCAGTCGATGAGCCTGGAGCTGGAGGGTTGGGGCCGGATTGAGATTACTTCCGGCGCGACCGGAATTCGCGAGCTGGAGGAGCAGCGCCGCGCACATGCGGCGAAACTTCAGAGCGCACTCGCCTCCGCAGGAGTGATCGAGATTGCAGCAGCCGAAGCCGCTTTGTGGAAGCGACGTGAGCTGGAGCAACAGCTCGTCACCGCTCGCGCCGCGGTGCAGGCGCAATTGGCCAAATTCCCTGATCTCCCGGCACTTTCAGCCTCCTCGATTCAGAGCGAGCGCACGCATGAACAGCAGCTCGCCACACTTCAGCCAACGCCCGAGGAATTGGCGCTCTCGGCCACCGCGCTCGAGGCTGAAGAGCAGGCGCTCGCCACGGCTCTCCGTGCGGCAACCCGTACCGAAAGCGAACACGCCGACCGGGTAACTGCAGCGCGCGAGCACAGTGAGAAACTCCGACGTCAAAGCGCGGAGACACGCGCGACAGCGGAGGCTTTGCAAGCGCGGCTCACAGGACTTCGCGAGCAGGAGCAGAGCCTCATGGGCCGGCACGCGGGCGATCTCCACGGTGCGCTCGCAAGGGCGCGCACTGCTTTCGTCCGAGCGGAAACCCGGCTGCTCGAAGCGCGCAAGCACCTGCCCCCGAACGCCGAGAAGCTCCCCGAACGCAGCCGGCGCGCGGCCAAGGCTGCCGAGGAAGTGCATCTTGCACTACAGGCCCGGCTGCAGGCTTTGCAGCGTACCGAAGTTCTTCTGGAGCAGCACGGCGCTGAAGGACTGTATTCACGGGAGACGGCAGTCGACGAAGCGCTGCAACTCGCTCGCAGTGAAGCCACGCGGATCCGCGAGGAAGGCCTGGCCCTGCGCCTTGCGGCGGGGCTCATCGAACAGCGCGAGCAGAGCGCCATTCAGACGGTGCTCGGACCACTGGAAAGTCGCCTCAGCAGTGTCTTTGCCGAGCTCACTGGACGCCCGGATCGGCGTGTCTTCTTCGATGAGCACCTCGCCGTCCGCGGGATTGGTCCGCGCCTGGAGGAGCTGATTGCTTTCACCGATCTCTCCCGCGGCGCACGCGAGCAACTGCTCCTCGCACTGCGCGCGGCCATTGCCCTGGAATTGGCGAAAAAGGAGCCGCCGTGCCTCGTTCTCGACGACGTGCTTGTGCACACCGATCCGGTGCGGCAGCGCAATGTCCTGGACTACCTAGAGACGCTCTCGCAGCACGTACAGATCGTGATTTTGACGTGCCATGAGGAGCGGTATCGCGGCGTGGGGCACGCGCTGCAGCGGTCGGGCATCGCCTGACGCGCCCTCCGGGCTTGCGATCGTCCGCGGCTGCCGGAGAGTCTTGGATGGAGTTTAAGATCAGTTCCTTGTTTGCCGCGCTGAGTGCCGGCGCGGCTTTGCAGGCCAGCGGAGCAGTGGAAGAAAGCAGCGCTACTTTCCTCAGCGATGGACGAAAAGTTCGCGCCGAGGTGTTCCAGCCGACCGGCGTCGAAAAAGCGCCGGCTATTCTCGTGCTCCACGGCGCCGGTGGAATGGATTACGGCAACCGTTACGTCCGGCAAATCGCGTCGGCCTTCGCCGCGAGCGGGTATGCGACTTACCTCATCCATTACTTCGACCGGACCGGCCATAGCTACGCGGGCGATGCGACGATCCGGGCGAACTTCGCCTCGTGGCTGGACGCAGTCAGCGACGCCGTGGGGTTCGTCGCCAGTCAACCGCGCGTCGATTCGAAACGGGTGGCGACTTTTGGCTACTCACTCGGCGGTTATCTCGCCGTCGCGCACGCGGCGCGTGATCCGCGGATTCGAGCCGTCGTGGAGCTTGCCGGCGGAATCGATGAGTCTTTCGCGAAAAAGGTGGAGCGGATGCCGCCAACGCTGATCGTGCACGGCACAGAAGATCGTCGAGTGGAGCCAGAACGCGCGCGCGAGTTGGAGAGGCTGCTGAAGAAGGTCGGAGCGGAATACCAGACAGAGTACTACGAAGGCGAAGGTCATGTGCTCTCGCCCATGACGGCCCTGGACGCATTGAGCAAAGGGCTGACCTTCCTCGACCGGCACCTGCGCTAGATGCGCGATTAAAAATGGAGGCTGGGGCATTGGAGTGAGTCCGGTGACCGCCGCCTCACATGCACTTGCTCGATCTCCACTCCTTCTTCTTCCTGCCTGACGCGTCTCCTTGCAGCCACCCCTTCAGGGCGCAAGGGAGCTACTCCTGCTCCGCCCTTTCGACTCTCACGGCCTGCTCGGCAGCCTCGCCGCGCTTCAGGACAAGCGAAACCATCCGCACTAGATCTTCCGTCAGCACCGGCTTGAAGAGCACCAGCCCGTCGGTGCGCTTGAGAAAATCATTCACCTTCGGATTGTCGCCGTGCCCGGTGACGAAAAGGAAGCGTGAGCAGAGGTGCGGCTTCGTGCGCTGCACCGCGAGGTAGAACATATCCCCGGGCATCGCCGGCATCATCATGTCGCAAACAATCACGTCGAAATCGAGCGACATGACTTCACGCAGCCCCTCCACGCCGTTGGATACGGTGGTCACAACGAAGTTCCGCGATTCCAAAAGGAGCTTCAGCGTGTCCGCGAGATCCGGGTCGTCATCGAGCAGTAGGATGCTCTTGATCTCCAGCTCGGAGGTCTCGAGCTCTTCAGATGCAGAGGTGGCGGACATTGAGAGAAGCTATAGCAGCCATCGCAGGCGTGTCATCGAATATTCCTCCGTTAACGAAGGTGTGAACGGGCCTTTTCTGCAGCGGTTTTTTGTGGCGTAGTCACGCGCATCATGTCGTCGATCAAGGCCCTCAAGCTCACGAAGAAGAGCCTCGCTCAACAGCGGGAGATGATTGGCGAGCTGCAATCGCTCGCCGAGAGCATCGAACGCGGCGAGAAGATGATCACCGAGCTAAAGGTGGAGTTGGAGGAGGTCACACGGAAGCACGAAGCGCGTAGCACCACACAGGACGACATCGCCTACCTCACCGATCTGCTCGCCTGCGCGAAGAAGAAGCTGGTCTGGGAGAAAAAGATGGCGACGCTGCAAAAGCGCACGCCCGAGCTTCTGGAGACAATGGCGGCCTTGATGCAAGATACGGTAAATCCTCCAACAGAGCCGATGCGCGATGCGATCGTCCTCGCGCTCCAGCAGGTGCAAGCCGCGATGCAGCGTCTGGAGCAGGCCAAGGTCGTCTGAGGCGATCCATCGGACCCGCGTGGTCCGCTAAATTCCTACTTCGACGTTCGGAGTTGGGCGTTCGACGTTCGACGTTTTCTGAAGAAGGCTTTCGAGGCCGAGTGCGAGTAGGAGGACGAGGACGATTCACACCCCACCGGACGCTCCCCGCGACTTCGCGCTTCTCCCCTTCCCTGTCGCTCGCTAGAACAGCCCGCCTATGAAGATCGTCGTCGCATATTCGGGCGGGCTCGACACCTCCGTCCTGCTCACCTGGCTCAAGGAAACCTACTCCGCTGAGATCGTCGCCTTTTGCGCCGACGTCGGCCAGGAGGAGGAACTCGACGGGCTTGACGCGAAGGCGCTCCGCACCGGCGCGAGCAAATGCTACATCGATGATCTGCGGGAGGAATTCGCGCGCGACTTCATCTTCCCGATGATCCAGGCAGGCGCGATTTACGAAGGGCAATATTTCCTCGGCACCTCGATCGCGCGTCCGCTCATCGCGAAGCGCATGGTGGAAATCGCGCGCGCTGAAAATGCCGACGCGGTTGCCCACGGTGCGACCGGTAAAGGAAACGATCAGGTGCGTTTTGAACTTACCGCCGCCGCGCTGGCACCCGAGTTGGAGGTGATTGCTCCATGGCGGCAGGAGCGTTTCCGGGAGCAGTTCCCCGGCCGCTCCGAGATGATCGCCTACGCCGAAGCGAACAACATCCCCGTCCAGGCGTCTGCGAAGAAGCCCTACTCGATGGATCGCAACCTCCTGCACATCAGCTTCGAGAGCGGCATCCTGGAAGATCCATGGTTCGACGCCAGCGCGGAAAAAGCGCGCGATATGTATGTGCTCAGCGTCTCGCCCGAAGAAGCGCCGGACAAAGCGGAATATGTGGAGCTAACCTTCGAGCAGGGCATTTGTACCGGGATTGGCTACCACGAGATCGACACGCTCCTTGCGGAGCTCGGGAAGGAAGACGGCACCGTCTATGCCGCTGATAATCATGCGCAGCTCTCGCCGCTTTGGGTCATGCGAGTGCTCAACAAGCTCGGGGGCCGCCACGGAGTTGGACGCGTCGATATGGTGGAAAATCGTTTCGTCGGCATGAAGAGCCGCGGCGTTTATGAAACGCCCGGCGGCGCGATCCTGCACTTCGCGCATCGGCAGATGGAGTCGATCACCATGGATCGTGAAGTGATGCATCTCCGCGATTCGCTCATCCCGAAGTATGCGAGTCTTGTTTATAACGGCTTCTGGTTTGCCCCGGAGCGCGAGGCGCTACAGGCGCTCGTTACTGAGTCGCAGAAGAACGTCACCGGCACCGTGCGACTGAAGCTATACAAGGGCAACGTCATCGCCGCTGGCCGCAAGAGCCCGCTCAGCCTTTACAATCCAGACATCGCTACCATGGAAGCCGACCCGACCAAGGCATACAACCAAAGCGACGCCACCGGTTTCATCGCCCTGAACGGCTTGCGCCTCAAAGTCGCGAGCCGCGTGCATCGCACGCGGGGACAACAGCTCTGATAGTTTACTTATCCGGGCGAACGAATTCGACGCAGCTGGCTGGGTCCTTTCCAAAGGAGATCAGCACGTTGCCATTCGATAACCAGCTCCCGAAAGCGCTGGACCGCTGGCGTGTCCTCATCCTCCCGCCAGACGAGCACCAAGGGCACCGAGACCGCAGGCTTCAGCGGCACAAAACGCAGGGAATCCTTTGGTGTCGAAATCGACTCCGGCACGACACCAATCCCCGCACCGGCTTCGACATAGCTAAGCACCGTGCCGATCAAGCTAGGTGTGTAGGCAAAGCGTGGTGTGAACTTCGCACTCTGGCAGGCGGCAAGGATGCTTTCATGGGAACCAACCCCCTCCCGCCGCGCCAGGATCACGAGGGGCTCATTAGCCAGGGCGCGCCAGAGAATGCTTTGGCGTTCGGCCAAGGGGTGCGTCACCGGGACGACGATGCCAAATCGCTCTTTGCGCAGCAGGAGCGTTTGGAGACCAGACGGTTTCTCCTGCAGAACCGGCCGCGTTAAAGCGCAGGAGAGTCGGCCTTTGGCCAGCATCTCCCAGACCCTCTCCGGAGTGCGCTCCTCGAGATGAATTGAAACCCGTGGAAAGCGGCGACGGTATTCGCCCAGCAATCGCCCCAGGAAAGGCTCGGTCGGCGGACCGATGTAGCCCAGCCGCAGCTCTCCCTCTTCGCCTGCGGCTGTGCGGCACACGCGACGCATGGCCTCTTCCCAACGTTCGAGCAGAATCCCGGCCTCGCGCAGAAGCACACTACCCGCCGGAGTCAGGCGCACCCTGCGCCGGTTTCGATCCAGTAGCGGAGCACCGAGCTCAGCCTCGATTTCCTGAATCGCGCGGCTGACTGCAGGCTGGGCAATCCGCAGGCGCTCGGCTGCCCGGGAGTAGCTGAGCTCTTCGGCGACAGCCTGAAAATAGCGGAGGTGCCTCAGGTCCATGAACAGGGAGTGGCGGATCTTGGGTTATGCCGGCTCGGCATCACACTCATAGCGAGATTCTATTTCCACCACAACTCCGCAACCGCGTAGTTTCACCGGCTACCAATGAACCCACTGATTTCCCGGAAGGAGTTTCTCCTGAGCGTCCCGCTCGCTTCGATGCTCCTCACCGGCTGCAAAAAAGGTGCGCGTCCGGCGGAGAAGACAGCGGAGGGTCTGACGAAAGTGCGTGTAGGGTTCATCGGCATCACCTGCGAAGCTCCTATCTTCTGCGCGATCGAGAACGGATTTTTCCGTGAGCAGGGCCTGGAGCCAGAACTCGTGAAGTGCGATTGGAGCAAATACAAAGACGTCCTCGCACTGGGGGGCTACGATATTACGCACCACCTCATCATGTATTTCCTCAAGCCCATCGAACAGGGGCTCAACGTGAAATTCACTGCGGGGATTCACAAAGGCTGCCTGCGGGTGCAAGCGCCACTAAAGGGAAATATTCACACGGTCGCCGACCTGCGCGGCAAAAAGATCGGCGTCCCCGGCATGGGCACGCCGCCGTTCATTTTCGCAAACCGCGTGATTGGCGCCCACGGCATCGATGCGCGCCGGGAGATCGAATGGCGCGTTTATCCAGCGGGCGAGCTGGGGCTGGCCATGCAGAAGGGTGAAATCGAAGCGTGCGCCAACTCAGAGCCGATCGGCACTTTGCTGCTCGCGCAGGGACTGGTGCGCAACGTGGCTGACCAAGCGAAGGATCACCCTTACAGCGATGAATACTGCTGCGCCGTGATCGCCAATGGCGCTTGGCTCACCGTCAACAAGGAAGTCGGCGCGGCGGCGACTCGTGCGCTGCTCAAGGGCGCGAAGTGGGTGAACGAAAATCCGCGAGCAGCAGCACGACTTTCCGTGGAGAAAAAGTATCTCGCCTCAAATCCGGAGCTGAATACCACCGCGATCGGAAACCTTAGTTATATACCCAGCGTAGAGGGAGGCAAAGCAGCGGTGCGTTCGGCGGCGGCGGAAATGAAGACCGCGGGGATGTTAAGCGCGAGCACCGACGTCGATGAGCTGGCGAGGAAAGCGTTCATCCATTTGGATGGCGTCACTGATGGATGGATCGCCCGCTTGAATGTGCCACGGGTGCCGGGAGGGCAGGTTCCCGATGACCAACCAATGCGCGTCGCTTTCGAACTCGCCACCGAGGGCACTCCGCGCGAACTCGCGACTTGCTGCGCTCCAGCCTCCCGAGTCATACCGCGCCCCGGCCTTTCCGAAGCGTCGATGGTCGCCCACACTCCATGAGCGCTTCTCTCGAACCGGTCGATGCGCCGCCCCAGGCGCAGGCCACCACGGAAGTCGCTCCCTCGGCACCACGCCGACAGCCCGATCGCACCAAATTCTCGCTGAGCGGGCTCCTCTCTGTGCCAATCGCATCGGTCGTCGCCTTTGTGGTCCACCTGCTCGTCTCGCAAAACGAGCTGCCGCTGGAGACACGCTACTACTCGATTTTTCTGGGCGGTGTTTTTGTCGCAAGCGTCGTCGCCATTCTCGGCCAGCCGCTCTGGCGGCGACTGCGCGCCTGGCTCTGCGAAATGGGTCCGATCTTCGCGGCCGTCCTCGTGCTGCTCGCAATCTGGGAGACCATCACCTCCGGTTTGCGCTTGCTGCCCATGCCGTATTTCCCCAGTCCTGCGGGGGTGTTGCTGAGCCTGATCGACGACCGCGCGGTCATCGCCGACTGCACCTGGCACTCGTTGCAACTTCTCGTTGGCGGCTACCTCGCAGGAGTCCTGCTTGGCGTCATCACTGGCGTATGCATCGGATGGTTTGCACCGGCGCGTTATTGGGGCATGCCAGTTCTGAAGGTGATCGGACCCATTCCCGCGACGGCCTGGATCCCGCTCGCCATGGTCGTCGCCCCAAATGCCACCGTCTCCGCGATCGGACTCATCGCGCTCGCCGTGTGGTTCCCAGTGACCATGCTCACCGCGTCCGGCATCTCCAACACCCGAGCCTCCTATCTCGACGTGGCCCGCACCTTGGGCGCAGGCCCTTCCTTCCTGATCTTCCGCGTCGCCATTCCCGCCGCGATGCCGAACATCTTCATCGGCCTTTTCATGGGGCTCGGCGCATCCTTCCTCACCCTGGTCGTCGCGGAGACCGTTGGCGTAAAGAGCGGCCTCGGCTGGTATCTGCAGTGGGCGCAGGGCTGGGCTGAATATGGGAAAGTCTACGCCGCGCTGGTGGTGATGGCGGCCTTCTTCTCGACCATCATGACTCTGCTCTTCAAGCTGCGCGACCGGGTGCTCGTCTGGCAGAAAGGAACGATCAAATGGTAAGCGCACCCCTCCAAGAGGTCGCGGAAGGATCGTCGCTACGCGTCCATGGCGTGAGCAAGCGCTTCATTTCGCCCAACGGAGCAGAGTTTTTGGCCCTGCAATCAGCCAGCCTGGATGTCGCGCCGGGCGAGCTGATCGCCCTCGTTGGTCCAAGTGGCTGCGGTAAATCGACGCTCCTCCGGCTCATTGCCGGGCTCGATATCCCCACCTCGGGCGAACTGCTCGTCGGCTCCGAGCCGATCACTGGTCCCCATGCAAGCCGCGGTCTCGTCTTCCAGGACCCGAATCTTTTCCCATGGCTCACCGTGCGCGGCAACGTGCAGGCCGGGTTGGTCGCGCGTGGCGTGCTTCAGGAGAAAAAGCACGAAGTGGATGAGTTCCTCAGCCTCGTCGGCTTGGAAGAGTTCGCCAACAGCCTCCCGCACCATCTCTCCGGCGGCATGGCGCAGCGCGTGGCGCTTGCTCGGGCACTGATCAATCACCCCAAGGTGCTGCTTCTGGATGAACCTCTCGGGGCGCTCGATGCTTTTACGCGGATGCGGATGCAGGATGAAGTCCTGCGGCTCTGGCAGGCGCGGCGCACGACGATGCTCCTGGTTACGCATGACATCGACGAAGCCATCTACATGAGCGACTCGATCGTCATCATGAGTCCGCGTCCTGGGCGCATCGATCGGATCATCCCTGTGGACATCGAGCGTCCGCGTGACCGCAGCAGCTCCGAGTTTCTGAGCCTGCGGAGCCAAATTCTCGAGATGCTGCACTTCGCAGGAAGTGGCTCGACACCGATCCCGCGGGGGGCATAAAGCCCGAGTCGAGGAACGCCCGTGCGCGCAGCCCGTTGGGCGGGGTTGTTTGGACGCTGTAAACACTTTCCCGAACCGGCCGCGCGAATGGCGTGCACAGATGCCGCTGTGGCGACCCTAACGGGATTCGAACCCGTGTCACCGCCGTGAAAGGGCGGTGTCCTAACCACTGGACGATAGGGTCTTTCTAGGAAAGAGCTCGGAAATATGGGAGATGCCGCTGGGCGTGGCAAGCGGTTTCTCAGGCGCGGCCGAGCAGCACTTGCACCGTCCGATAGGTGGCGCCTTCGTGGGCGAGTGCGATTGCTCGGGCACGTTCGGCAATGGCCGTGCGGCGGCTTGGGTCGGCTAGAAGAGCTTGCACGGCTTGTTTCAGCTCTTCCGCGTCGGAGACCCGCAGCGCAGCGTCCGCGGATAGCCATTGGCTGACGATCGGCTCGAAGTTTTGCATGTTGGGACCGAAGATGACCGGCTTCCCAGCGAGCACTGGCTCGACCGGATTCTGCCCACCTGTGGCGGTGAGGCTCTTGCCGATAAACACGACCGTGGCGAGCTGATACCAGTCGCGAAGCTCGCCCGTGGAATCGATCAGCAGAACGTCTGGCGCTTTTGCATTTTGGACAAAGCCGGTGGCATCGCCGAGGGCGGTACGTCGGACGATCTGCAGATCTACGGCACGGAGTTCGCGCACAATTTCATCTGCGCGCTCAGCATGACGCGGCACCACGATGAGCAGCAACCCGGGGAAGTTGGTGCGGAGTTGGAGATACAATTCGGCGAGAATCAGCTCTTCACCAGGAAAGGTGCTCCCGCCAAGGAGCACCGGTGCGCCGGGCGAGACACCTGCGCCGGCGAGAAGCTTCTGGAACTCCTCGGCTCGGGATTCGCCGGCCGCCGCGGAGTCGAATTTACTGTTTCCCGTGACGGTGATTCTCTCCGCAGGAACCCCGAGTGACTGCCATCGGGGCAAATCCGCCGGTTCGGCAGCGGCGACGCGATCGAGCAGGCCGAAGATCGGCGCGACGAGCCATGCCACTTTCCCAAACCGGCGCTCCGAACGTGGGGAAAGTCTCGGGATGAAGCCAGTGGTGATCCCTTGCTTCTTAGCTTCCGCGAGGAGATTCGGCCAGATCGCCTCGATGAAGATGAGGTCCGACGGCTGGACGAGGGCGAGTGCCCGTCGCACGATCGACCGCAGATCCAGGGGGTTGTAGATCACCGCCAACCACTCGCCAGCGGCAGGCGCGGCGACGGCGTATCCAGTAGAAGTGGTGACCGAAAGGAAGATCCGACGGTGCGGCTCAACACGGCGGATCTCGCGCGCAACTTTCAGGGCAAGCAAAGTCTCACCGACGCTGATCGAATGGATCCAGGTCCAACCACCTTGCTGGAGTTCCTGGCGATCTGCGGCGCAGTACATTCCCAAACGCTGCAGAAACTTCCCACGGTAGCCGCCGCGGCGAAACATCCGCACGAGGTAGCCCGGGAGCAGAAAAAGGAAAAAAACGGGGAAAAGGAGATTATAGATAGCCAGCGAACGCCGAGCAGCAGCCGGCAGCAGCACGGGAATGCGACGATCGGCGCCTGGGACCGAGTGGTTCACTTTCCACTCCGTTCTACGGTTCCCAAAGCCAAGGCCGCTCGCTTCACGCGGAAGCAATCGGGCGGAGGAAAGCCACTTCAGTGGCTCCGTAGCGTTTTTGCCGCAGACAATCCCACCGCCCCTCGAGCCCGAGATCCGCACCCGGCAGATGCTCGAGCACAAAGATGCCGCCATCGGCCAAAGCACGGCGCAGCCCTTCCGATGCGAGAAGCTCAGGAGCAAAGTCCCGCTCTCCGGGCTGCTTGGCATATGGCGGATCGGCAATGATGAGATCGAATGATGCCGGGCGAGCGAGGCGATCCAGATAACTAAAGATGTCCATGGCGTGGACGGTCCCTTGGAGCCGCGTTTTGGCGAGATTCTGCTCAATCGTCTTGATCGCTTTCGCGTCGCTCTCGACGAAGACTGCACTGGCCGCGCCACGGCTCAGCGCCTCGATGCCCAAGCTTCCCGTGCCCGCGAAGAGATCGAGGATCCGCCCGCCGGTGACGAGATCGTGGAGGCTGGAAAAGATCGCGCTTTTCACCAGGTCCATCGTCGGCCGGAGATCTGTTTTCGGCACTTGCAGCGTGGTGCCTTTGGCCGAACCTGCGACTACCCTCATGGAGTGACAGGCACCTCGGGCATTGGGTCCGGCGCTGCGGCAGCGGGAACGGCAGGGGCTTCCGGCGACACCGGCACAACCGGTTCGCCAGACTCTTGCTTCTTTTTCTTTTCCTTGTCCTTCTTCTTTTCCCCTTCGTCCTTTTTCTTCTTTTTGCCCCCAAAGAGACTCGTTACGAGATCCTCGAGTTGGTCCCCGATTCTTCTGCCGACAAGCTTCTCCGCGAGGTCGGTTTTCGGCCGGTCGATCCGACCCCCGATCTTGAAATCAATCGCGCGGTTTCCGGTGCTATCGGTGGAAGCGAAGTTCTCCTTCACGAAGCTCGGGAGGCGAATCGCATCGCTGACGCTAAGCTTCGCCTCGAGGGAGAGCGCCTTGTCGAAGCGCGCAACCCCCTGGGCAGAGAGCCTGAGGTCGGGTGCCTCGAGCATGAGCGTTTCGATAAACGCCTTTTCGTCAGCGATTCGGAATTCCGCGCGGGCCTGTTTCAGCCGCAGGTCGGCAAGTTCCGGGATGCCGAGCACCTGACCAATCGTCTGGAAAAAGTCGAGTTGCCGAAACTGCCCCTGAGTTACGAGCAGGTGCCCCTTGCCCTCGGATCGCGCGAACTCCTTCACGTTTCCGTTCAGATCAAGGCGTCCGGAAAGCAGGCCTCCTGCGGTGCCTGCTGGCCATCCAGCAGCGGTTGAAAGCAGGGCGAGGTTTACCTGATCGAGGTGAAGCTCAAACTCGAACGGCATGTCGCGCTTCTTCGTCCGCGCCTCACCGCTCGCTTGCAGCGTACCTCCGCCGATCTTCCCCTGCAGATCCGGGAGCTTGAGCTTGCCTTCGTCGAAGGTGAAGGGCGTGCGCAATTCGTCGATGGCGACGCCCCCGCCCCAGACCACGTGGCCGATCGAGATGAAGCCGGCAATGCGCTCCTTGGAAAGTTCGCTATAGGCCATGTTCACCTCTGTGAACGTCACGATCTTGTTGCCGCTGAAATCGAGGAGCTCGACCATACCATGGTTAACCTTAAAGCCGCTTACGCTCACCTTGAACCGGTCCGAAGCCTTCTCACGTTTTGGCTGCTCTTCGGGTGGCGTTTCGATGGCTGCGTCCATTTTCCGATCGTCGCCCTTATTGAGGTGAGGCCACACCCACTTGCCCTCGGCATTCTGCGTCCAGACGAGCGTGGGCCGCTCCAGAGTCATTTCGCTGACCACGAGTTCACCGCGGAGGAGGGGTAGAAAGCGGTAGCCGGCTTTGAAGCTGGCGGCTTCGAGAGTAGTCCCGACCTGATCCGGGATGGTGATTCCGTTGATGCTCAAGCCCCACGGCGAAAGGCTCGTATTTGTGATTCGAAGAGGCGTGTTCAACGCGCTCGAAAGCTCCGTCTGGATCCGCTTCCGTGCACCCGGCGATTGCACGTACAGATTGACCGCGAGCATGGCCACAACGGCTACCACGGCCACCACTGCGACCGGTATCAGAATAGCCTTGGCAACTTTTTTCACGCCGCACAAGGTAGCCCCCGACCTTTGAAAGAAAAGGGCGAATCACCCTCAGCGACCTTATGGAAGACACTTTGGTGATTCTCAATCCCGCCGCCCGGGGCGAACGCGCAAAAGGGGCGTGGGCGAAGATTCAGCGGCTGCCAAACGCAGCCACTATCCAAACGACCTCCGCTCCCGGAGATGCTCGCGCGATTGCCGCCTGGGCCGTCGAGAAAGGCTATCGCACGGTCGTGGCCGCGGGCGGAGATGGGACGATCAACGAGGTGGTGAATGGACTCGCGGGATCCGAGGTCGCTTTGGGCATTCTGCCCGTGGGCACGATGAACGTCTTCGCCGCGGAATTAGGGCTGCCGAGCGATCTCCAGGAAGCGTGGAAAGTGATCCGCGCCCGGCATCTGCGGAAGATCGATCTCGCGCGGGCGAACAGCCAATACTTCGTCCAGCTGGCGGGCGTGGGCCTCGATGCGCAGGTCGTGCAGGCGACGAGCTGGGAATTCAAAAAGAACTTCGGCCCGTTGAGTTATCTAGTGTCGGCGGCGCAGATTGCGGCGCGCAAGCCGCCGAAGCTGGTTGTGACTGGCGAGGACGGGGTGCGGGAGGGCTCCTTCGTGTTGATCGGCAACGGGCGTTTCTACGGCGGACCTTTCCCGTTTTTCAAAGATGCGAAAATCGACGATGGGAAGCTCGACGTGCTGATCTTCAAGAACCTTGGCTATCTCGACATTGCACGCTACCTCGCCGGCATCATCACCGGCACTCATACCGAGTTGAAAGATGTGGAGTATTTTCAGACCCGAAAAGCTCA
>DASVRY010000418.1:0-2077 GCA_036388395.1 Chthoniobacteraceae bacterium | reverse complement strand
CGTGAAGCTTGCTCCCGCGCCCATTCGGCGCGTGGTGGGGAGCCTGAGCCAGCGCGAAACGGTGCTGCATGCACTGGGCTTTTCACTTTCTCCCACATGAATTTCATGCCTGAAGCTGAGGCTGCAGACCCAGGCGAGGAGATCGCGGGTCTCGTCCGCCAGCTGCATGAGACACAACAACGGCTGCACGAACTCACCGGCGGCGAAGTCGACGCAGTTATTCATCCAGGAGGTCAGCCGTTTTTATTGAGGGAAGCACAGGAGCGGCTCCGCAGCAGCGAAGCAGCCCAGCGGCAGTTTGCGACGAGGCAATCGCTGATCCTCAACACCCTTCCGGCACACATCGCGTTCATCGATCCACAAGGCGTGATCCTCTCTGTCAACCAGCGTTGGTCGCACTTCGGTCTGGAGAACAGCCTGGCCCCAGGCTACATCACCGTAGGCCAGAACTATCTCGAGGTATGTGACACGGCGGCAGGCCCAGAGGCTGAAGCCGCGCGGGAGAGCGCCGCTGGCATTCGCGCGGTCCTGCAAGGCTCAGCTCGAGAATTCACGCTCGAGTACCCGTGCCATTCTCAGGCCGAGAGTCGATGGTTCCGCCTCGTGGTGAATCCTCTGGAAGGAGATGGACTCGGTGGAGCGGTAGTGATGCACCTCAACATCACCGACCGATACGAGCAGGAGCAGCAGCGCCGCCGAGCCGAGATGGCGTTGCGTGCCAGTGAACAGCAGTTTTCCACCGCCTTCGAGTTTGCTGCAATCGGGATCGCACTTGTGGCTACAGATGGGCGCTTCATGAAGGTGAACCGGGCGCTCTGCCAGATGCTTGGCTACTCGGAGTCGGATCTCCTGGCACGCAGCTTCCAGGACATTTCCTATCACGAAGATTTGGATGTGGATCTGGAGAACGTCGCCAGGTTACTCGCGGGCAAGGTGGATTCCTACCAACTGGAGAAGCGCTACCATCATGCGCTTGGCCACGTCGTTTCAGCGCAGCTCAATGTCTCCTTGGTTCGGGACGAAGATGGTGTACCGCTGCAATTCATCTCGCAGATCCAGGATATCACGGAGCGAGTGCGCGCCCGCGAGGCTCTGCGCATGCAGGCTCATATGCTCGACCACATCGGCCAAGCGGTGATCGCCACCGACGCTGCTGGCCGGATCATCTATGCCAATCGATTCGCTGGCGATCTCTATGGATGGCTCCCGGCTGAAATGCTTGGGAGAGAGATTGTCGACGTCACAGTTCCTACGCAGATGCAGGAGCAAGCAGCTGAGGTGCTGAGCGATCTCCAAGCCGGCCAGTCCTGGAGCGGTGAATTCCTCGTCCAGGATCGGCATCGCCGCACCTTTACCGCCTACGTGACAAATTCGCCGCTGCTCGACGCCCGCGGCGAGCTCATTGGAATCGTGGGCATCTCGAGCGACATCACCGAGCGCAAGGCGGCCGAGCAGGCACTCCGCGCGAGCGAAGAGCGGTTTCGCGATATCTCGTCACAGCTGGCGAAGGTCCTCGATTCGTCGCTGGATGCGATTTGCACCTTCGACGAAGAAGGCCGCTTCCTTCAGGTCAGCGCCGCTTCGCGTTGGATCTGGGGCTACTCGCCGGAAGAACTCATCGGCACACCATACCTGGAAAAAGTCCTTCCCGAAGATCAGGCGCTCACCCAGGCCTCAGCAGCCGGGATCATGGCCGGCCATCCCACGAACAACTTCGAGAATCGTTACGTGCGCAAAGATGGTTCAATCGCTCACGTAATGTGGTCTGCATGGTGGTCGGAAGCGGACCGAAGCATGTTCTGCGTCGCCCGCGACATCACGGAAGCGAATCGGGCGAAAGAGGAGACGCGGCAATTAGCAAAGCGGCTCACCAACACACTCGAGAGCCTGACGGACGGCTTCTTCATGCTCGATCCGGAGTGGCGGTTTACTTATGTGAATGAACAGGGCGAGAGGATGCTCCAGCATTCACGCGACGATCTTCTCGGTTATCCAATGTGGAGCACCTTCCCAGGCCTGAGAGGCACCAGCTTTGAGCGGGAATGTGAACGTGCAATTCACGAGCAAATACCGATTC
>DASVRY010000417.1:0-3214 GCA_036388395.1 Chthoniobacteraceae bacterium | reverse complement strand
CCTCTTTCATCCGTTCGACCTCGTCGCAGAGGCGATCCGGCTCGTCTGCGGTGATCTCCTTAATTCAATCATCGCAGGTGCACACTCTCCCCTGTGGTGTCTCGCGATTCGCTGAGACCATGAGCTGTTGCCCCCGCCTGTGATCAATCCGCTCCGCGCCATTCCGCGGCAAGGGCTTCTGCTCTTCCTTGCGACCTGCTTTCTGCTCGTGCTCGCCATCTCAGGCTTTGCGCCGCATGATCGCGCGCTCTGGTTGCAGGAGAATATCCTCGTCGTCTGTGCCATCGCGCTTGTTGCGCTGCTGGAGTGGCGCTGTCCACTTTCGCGGGTCTCGTTATTGCTCATTTTTATCTTCCTCTGCCTGCACGAGATCGGCGCCCACTTCTCTTATGCGGAGGTGCCTTACGATGCGTGGTCGAAAAGCTTGTTCGGGCAAAGCGTGAACTCGCTGGTCGGCTGGGAGCGGAATCATTTCGATCGGATCGTCCACTTTCTCTACGGGCTGCTGCTCGCCTATCCGATTCGCGAGTTTTACCTGCGGGTGGTGGAGGTGCGGGGCTTTTGGGGTTATGCGCTACCGCTGGATCTCACCATGTCGACGTCCGCGTTTTACGAACTCACGGAGTGGCTGGTCGCAGAATGGCTTGGCGGCGATCTCGGGCACGCGTTCCTCGGCGCCCAAGGCGACCAATGGGATGCGCAGAAGGATGTGGCTCTCGCGACGCTTGGAGCCTTATTTGCGATGGCGGGGACGGCGCTTTTCAACTGGCGGTTCCAGCGGGATTTCGCACGGGAATGGCAGGATAGCCTCCGGGTGAAGCGCCGACGGCCACTCGGCGAGGAGGCTTTTTAAATCGAACGGGTGAATGCTTTCTGACCGCAACCAAGCGGGTGCGTTCCGTGTTTATCGTTGCCTGTGCTTCCGCTTTCCCCGAGTCCCGGTCCGCGCTACCTTCCGGACCGACTGATCGACCTAGCATCCCACATGACCTCGTCTCCCACCTTCCTGCGAAGCTTTCTCCTCGCCGCCACCCTCATCTGCACTGGCGGCGCCGCCGCGAACGCGGCCACCGCCCTCCTGAACGAATACAACGCCGGCGGCTCGACCACGCCCGCAGGTGATTGGTTTGAGATCGTGGTCGTCGGCGCGGGGATCTCGGGATCGACGGTAGACATGCGAGGCTGGGAATTTCGTGTAGACAACACTCCTCCAATGTTGGCCCAGCAGCGCGTCGGCGCTTTCCGCCTCTCGCAGAACGCCTACTGGAGCGATGTGCGCGCGGGAACGATCATCACGTTCTTCGAAACAGACGCCAGCACCCCAGCACCCCCGACGAGCATCCTGCAGGCAAACAATTTTGGCACTGAAGGGTGGGGGCACACCAATATCAACATCGATGACACTGCCTTTATCGACGGGTCGTTTATCCTGCAGGATGTCGACTATCCAATCGACGAGAATTCTTCTCAATTCACGATCCTCGATCGGAACGGGAACATCATCTTCGGACCGGCGGGTGAGGGGCATGCAGGCTATGCCGGTGGCGGAGTGAATGACCTTGAGGTTTTCAAGCTCGAGGCAAATCCCTCACCCTCGATCACTCTTGCATCGCCTTACAATGATGGGTCGACGAGCACCTTTGGCGCTCCAAATCGGTGGACGAACGACGGGCTGCAGTTCACGCAGGATTTCAGCGCGTTTGTAATCCCGGAGCCAGGCTCCGTGTCGATGCTCTTGATGGGCGCGGTGGGTGTGCTCGGTAAAAGGCGGCGCCGGCGGTGAGGAGCACAACATCACAGCTGGCCACCGTCGTTGCGCTCGCGGGCGTGTTGCTCGCCGGGGGGTGCCGCAAGTCTGCAGCTCCGCCGAAGAAGCAAGGCGGCGGCGGTATGTTCACAGTCGACGTGGTGCCGGTGGCGACGCAACCGCTGCGCGAGACGCTTTCCGCCACGGGCACGCTGCTCGCGCGTGAATCGGTGACGCTGCAAGCCGAGCGAGCTGGTGCGATCACCGAGGTGCGCTTCGAGGAAGGGAAGCCTGTGAAAGCGGGGGAGGTGCTCGTGGCGATTGATGACGCGGAGCTGCAAGCGCAGGCCGGTCGTGCCAAGGCGCAGCTCGAGCTCGCCATGGCACTCGAGACACGTCAGCGCGATCTCCTGAAAACCCGCGGAATTAGTGAGGCGGAGTTTGACCAAAGCCGGGCCAACCTAAGCATCGCCAAGGCGGAGAATCAGCTCGCACAGGCGCAACTTGCGAAGACGAAAATCGTCGCACCTTTCGATGGCGTGGCTGGCCTCAGGCAGGTGAGCGTCGGCACTTACCTCACCCCGGGCACCCCGATTTGCACCTTCCAGGATATCAGCGCACTGAAGATCGATTTCAGCCTGCCCGAGCGCTACCTGCCGCACATCCGGCCCGGCCAAAAAGTGACTTTCCGCATCGCTGGCCGCTCGGATACTTTCCAGGCGGAAATCGCAGCGATTGATCCTGCAATCGACGTCGCGACACGCTCACTGCAGATTCGCGCGATGGTGCAGAACGAAGAGCAGCGGCTGCTTCCCGGCTCCTTTGCCGAGGTGGAGGTGACGCTGGATCAGATCGCCGATGCGATCCTTATCCCGCCGATCGCGCTTATCCCGGGACTGAAGCAGCAGACTGTCTTTATCCACCGTGATGGAGCGGCCGAAGAGCGGAAGGTGCAATCGGGCCTGCGCACGGCAAACGCTGTCCAGATCATCGACGGCCTGCAGCCAGGCGATGAGCTGATCACCAGTGGAGTGCTGCAATTGCGGCCGGGAATGAAAGTGCGAGTGAAGCCGTTGCCAGCCCCTGCGAGCACAGCCGCACCCGGGGCCAAACCGGTCGTCGAGACGTGACGCTTTACAAGCTCAGCATCGAGCGTCCGGTGCTCGCGACGGTGATGTCGATCGTCATCGTGATCTTCGGCCTGGTGAGCTACCAGCGGCTGGGCGTGCGAGAATTTCCCTCGGTGGATCCGCCGATCATCACTGTCGCCACGACGTATGTCGGTGCGCCTCCGGAGGTGATCGAATCGCAAATCACCGAGCCACTGGAGGAGAATATCAACGCGGTCGCCGGCGTGCGGACACTGACCTCGGGAAGCCGCGAAGGCCAGAGCACGATCACGGTGGAGTTCGAGCTGGGCGCCGATCTCGAGACGGCGGCGAACGATGTCCGCGACCGAGTCTCTCG
>DASVRY010000416.1:0-10924 GCA_036388395.1 Chthoniobacteraceae bacterium | reverse complement strand
CGGGCCACATGTCGCGGAGATGCGGGAGAAACTCGCCGCGTCACTCGAGCTCAAGGTGGCGCGGGTTGGGGTGAAGGCGACGACGAACGAGCGGATGGGCTTCCTTGGCCGGGGCGAGGGCATCGCTGCGATGGCCGTGGCCAGCGTGGAGCTGCCAGAGGATTAACCGCGAAGACGCGAAGAGCGCGAAGGGGCGGAAGAAGATTCACCACGAGGACACGAAAGAGCACGGAGGTTCCGGAAGAAGATCATTGCGACGACGGAACAGACGCGGCGGGTTCCGTGAATCTCTCGTTTAAAATGCCTCACTAACATCGCGGCGTTCGCTGCGCCCGCCGCGGTTCACCCTCCTCGGCGTCGGTTCTTGGATGAAGGGGCGCACCTAACGTAAGGAATAGGCGTGCGCTTTCCTTAATGACTTACTCAGCTTTCTCGCTCTGGATAGAACTCGTGGGCTGTGTGCTCTCAGTGGCGGTTTTCTCCGCGTCTTCTTGTGGCTCATTCGAGGCTTCCGCCTCTTCCTCGGCTCTTGCGATCGGCACAAACCAATGCCGCTTGATGGCTTCCCTCCCAAGCGTGGTTTTTGAGCAGCGCCGCTCGATCGCCTGGTAGAAGCGATCGGCGGCGTCAGTGTCACCGATCTTGAGCCATGAGCCCGCGGTGTTGAGCACGACCGCCGTTTGCTCCTCATTGTCGGGCATCAAAGCCGCGCCGCGCCACGCGAGGTCGGCGGCGAGATACTGCGAGTAGTAGCGCCGGAGTCTTGGACGAGAGTGCTTCTTCACACGTTCCTGTTCCGCTCCCGAGAGCGCGATGAGCGTCGGATCCGGCTCGCCTTGCTCCAGCGCATAGTCGGAGCTTTCACTTGCCCCAATACGACGGCGGGTGGTGCGGTTCGCCATCGTTACGGGATCGTAGTAGTCCGCGAGGAAATTACCGTATTCTCTCATGAGTTGCGCGGCTTCCCAAAAGGCTGCAGCGCGCAACGCCTTCGCTTGTTTGGCGTCCTTCGCCCGCACAAGGAGGGCGGTATATTCCTCCAGATGCTTTCCGGCTTCGCCTGCGAAATAAGGACGAGCCTCAGCCAACCGCTCAAGGCGAACGAGACGCCGACCAAGCATCTCACGCAACGCCACACCAGGCCTTTCTGCGAGATCATACCAGGAGGTGGGATCCACCCCGAGACCTTCGCTTTCCGCCAGATTTGGCTCTTCCGTTGCTTTAGGCGCTTCGAGCGCTTGGGGTTTCAGCGGGTATCCCTGCTCGATGAACTTCTTCAGCTCCTCGATTGTGAGCACGGCATCCGCGACATAGAAGGCGTCCTTGATTCGCCCTGCATCCAGGAAGAGCTGGAGCGCACTCGTAAACTCCCCTCGATGCAGACGGGTCAGCCCAAAGTCCGCCTTGAGTGCAGCGTCCGCCAGGGTGTTGTAGGCGTTGATCGGACGCGTCTCGAGTTCTTTGATCGGTGGCACCTTCCGAACCGCTTCCCCGAGGAGCTTGGCGGCGACGGGGACGTTCCCTTCCCGCAGAGCGAACTTCGCCCGCAACCAGAGCGTGTACGGATTCGCTGCGTCCGATCGGGTGAGCCAGCGGCGCGCTGTGTCGAAGGAGCCGCGCGCGTAAGCAGCCCACGCCAGCCGATCCGCATCTCGGACCTGTTTTACATCCACCGCTTCGATCGCCTTCAGCCACTTCTTCCCGAGATTGTCTTCGGTTTCGGGGCTGTAAAGTTCACCAGCAAAGGGCCCGATCTCGGCCACCACCCCTGCCGTAGCCAGCCGCTGCAACACGGGGTCGTGCGCTAATTTGGTAAGGTCTGCGTCTTCGCCAAAGATCGAGATCAGCACTGCCTTTAATGAGTGGACCGCGCCCAAGTCTCCAGTCGCGAGTTGCTCTAGGTAAAGGCGCGCCGCGGTCGAAAAGTTCCGTTGCTCCAGGTGCGCGAAGGCCTCCCAGCCAAGACTGGCTGAAGCCAGGCCGGGCGTATCGGCGAACCCGTCTATGACCGCCTCCCTTGCCCTTCCAAATGCAGCCGTTGCCTCTTCCCAATCCTTCGCGTCGATCGCAATCCGACCCAACATGTAGGCCGCCCAAACCGTCCGATAGTGTCGCTCAGCGGCGGGGCGATCGAGAAGCCTCGTCCAGGCAGCGCGCGCCTTGTCGGGTTCCCCCTCTTTATATCCGGCGGCTCCCTCATGGTAATCGGCAAACTCGCTGGGAAACTCCGCCGGAAGCGGCGCGCCGTCTTCAGCTCCCATGTTGTTTCGCCGCGCCTCGTGAGCCGCTCGGGCAGCCTCGGCATCAGGTGGGGCGATCCTTTTGGTCTGCAGTGCATCCTGGAAGTCAGCGAGATCTGCGGTAGCGGTCTGCTTCGCGTAATCGACGTCGAATTGCTCGTTCACCGGAGGCGCAACGGCCTTTATCCCCGGCTGCAGCTCAGCGGCGAGGCGCTTCATTTCGAGCTCGAAAAAGAATTCCGGCGCAGCCAAAGCGACCGGTTTGTCCCAGCTCACCAGCCAGCGTGTCGGCTCTTCATAACCCGTCCCGAACAGGAGGCGCGGGCTGGCCGCCGTCGACAGGATCAGCAGCGCGAGGGATCGACAGGCGGATCGAGACAGGTGGTTCACAACGAATCCATCCGATAGGGTGCCGCTGCCCAGGCCGCAAGCGTGAAAGGCTCGCGCCGCTGGTTCGCTGGAAGCGTATCCAATTAGTCATGCCGCCGCCCGATCCGAGAACATACCCGCCTAAAGCATCTGCCATAGCGAGCCGGGTGCCAAGCCAGTGCGCATCGACGAAACGGGGGAGTGGCTCATCCTGTAGGCCATCATTGATGACCACTAGATCGGCAAGCTCTTTGCCGCTTGCTTCGACGCGCAACTGCCGCCGTGGCACCTCGCCCTTCATCACAGCAGCGAGCGTGAGCCAGCGCCAATTCAGCGCGTCAGTCGCCACCGGCATTCGATACCAGATCAATCCGGTCATCGCTGCGGGTCGTTCGCGAGTCCACGAGGCGACGAGCTTTGCGAGATCTGCGGGTTCGCTCTCCCATCGCACCACCCGCGCGTCGGACGGCCACCGTGAGGAAGGACCTTCCGCCGAAACCCCCAATGGCTGACCTGCCTGGTCGAAAGCGGCGAGGTAGGTATACGTCGGCAAGGCTACTCGAAAAGGCACGCCGAGTTTGCCTGCTTCCTCCGCCCAAACCCGCGCGCGACCCGGATCGGCCAGTGGCTGTGCGTCCTCTGCGTTCTTCGGAGGAGAAACGCTATGCACCTGAAGGACGAAGCGCCCGCTGTCGCGCGCGAGGTCGGCGAATGACCTTGTTTTCAGCCAGGTCGGCAACACTGTCGGGCACACGGGCAGCGGGTGAACCGCCGCGCGGATCGCCTTCAACCAAAGCCTGTAGCCACCGAGTTTTGATTCCGCGCAGTCGAAATCAATCTGGAGTTCGGCTGGTTCCAGGCCGCTGCTCCGCGCGTGAGCTAGCCGCTCGCGCACGAGACCGACAATGGCGCGCGAGTGGTCGTCATCAGCGCTGAATGGGCCAGGAAATGGGCTGATGCGAATCGCGAGGCCGACTGCTTTGCCGGTGCCGAGGAGCGCGGCATAGTCTGGATCGACGCGCGTGATGTTCCGCTGGCGACCGAGCGAAATCTGCGCGGTGAGCACAACGATCTCGCCGAAGGCTGGGGAGCTTTCGCGCAGCCCATCACGCACGCCGGAATTCCAGACGCGCTGCCATACGTAGACGTGGTGCGGCATCGGGCCGGCTGCTCGCTGCTCGCGCTGACACGCAGCTAACGCGCAGAGGACGAGGAGCGCGAGCGCGCGCTGGATGCTGGAGGTTTTCACCAGCAGATTACCTCTAGCTCCTCTTCTTTGCTTCGAGAGCGCAATCAAGCTCCGCGACGCAGCGTCCGAGAACGTCAGGGGCTGGTTGCGCAGCATCGATTCTTCGCATGAACGGGCGGGTAATCTGGAGGAACACGCCGCGCACTTTGACGAGCGCCTGTTCGCCCTCAAAGTCGTCCGGCCGATCGCCACGCGCGCGGATTCGTTCGAGCCCGGCGGCCGGATCGAAGTCGAGCAACAGGACAAGGTCTGGCTTCGGGGCGAACTCTTCATTCCGCGCGAGGATCTCTTCGGGATCAGCACCGCGAGCGCCTTGATACGCGGCGGTGGACAGATAATAGCGGTCTAGAATCACGATCCCTCCGCGCGCGAGCGCTGGGCGGATGAGCGTTTCCACGTGTTCGACGCGGTCTTTGATGAAGAGCTCCAGCTCTTCATCGAGCGGCAGACGACCGCTCTTTGCGGACTGCCGCAGGAGTGTGCCCCACTGACCGGAAGTCGGTTCGTAACTCTGCGTCACATGGTAGCCGAGCGCCCGGCAGTGCTCCGCTAGCGCACGTGCGACGGTGGATTTCCCAGCGCCGTCAATGCCTTCCACGACGAGGAGAAAACCGTTGGGGAGCGTTGGCTGCATCGCTGGCATTTACGTGAACCGCTGCACCTCGTCAGCAACACAAAGCTGGAGATTTAGCCGCGAAGGCGTGAAGGGCGCGAAGGGGACGGGGAGGGGGATTACCACGGAGGACACGGAGAGCACGGAGGTCAAGAGAAGGTGCCGAGGCGGGTGCAGCGGATAGTAATGGTGGCATTGTCGGCGCTCAGTGGTTGCTGCGTCCGCTGCGTGCGCCGCGGTTCACCCCTCTCCGGCTCCGTGCTTTCCCTGTCCTCCGTGGTTAAAATCCTTCCGGCCCCTCGCGCTCTTCGCGTCTTCGCGGTTGATCTCACTGGCGTGCCGGGCGGTGTTCCAGTAGAACTCGCGCTCCCTATGAGTTCTGCCCCGCGTGCTGCGCGTCCCCCATCGTCGGATCAGCCGAAAAAGCTGCTCGTCGCCAATCGCTCTGAGATCGCCATTCGCGTCTTCCGCGCGGCGACGGAGCTTGGGCTGCGGACGGTCGCGATTTATGCGCAGGAGGATCGCTTCTCCATGCACCGCTTCAAGGCCGACGAGGCTTACCTCGTGGGGCAGGGGAAAGGTCCTGTCGGAGCGTATCTCGATGTAGAGGGAATCGTCGCGCTCGCGAAGGAAAAGGGCGTGGACATGATCCACCCGGGTTACGGGTTCCTTTCCGAGAACGCAAAGTTCGCCCGTGAGTGCGCGAAGGCGGGAATCACTTTTGTTGGGCCACGACCCGAGTTGCTGGAGCTAATGGGTGACAAAGTCGCGGCCCGTGCGCTCACGCAGAAGCTCAAGGTTCCGACCCTGCCGGGGACGGATGATCCGGTGAGCGATCGTGGTGAGGCGCTGAAGATCGCGGCGCACATTGGCTTCCCGCTGATCATCAAGGCGGCCTTTGGCGGCGGCGGACGCGGCATGCGCGTCGTGCACAAGGCTGGCGATCTGGATTCGCTGCTCGACGAGGCTCAAGGTGAGGCGGAGCGCGCCTTTGGGAATCCAGCCGTTTTCCTCGAGAAATACATCCCGCGGGCGAAGCACATCGAGGTGCAGATTCTCGGCGACAAGCACGGGAACGTCCTGCACCTCCACGAGCGTGATTGCTCGGTGCAGCGTCGCCACCAAAAGGTGGTTGAGATCGCGCCCTCGGTTGGGCTCGATGATCGGGTCCGGCACGAGCTGTGCGAGGCGGCAGCACGGATTGCGAAGGAGATCGGCTACGACAATGCTGGGACAATCGAGTTCCTCCTCGATCTGGATAAGAACGAGTGGTTTTTCATCGAGATGAATCCGCGGATTCAGGTGGAGCACACGGTGACGGAGCAGATCACCGGGCTGGATCTCGTGCGCTCACAAATTCTCGTCGCGCAAGGCGCGGAGTTGCACGGTCCGGTGCTCGCGCTGCCGCAGCAGGACGCCGTGCCGCGGCTCGGCTTTGCCGTCCAGGCACGCGTCACCACGGAAGATCCGGAGAACAAGTTTACTCCGAACTACGGCAAGATCCTGACCTTCCGTGCAGCGGAAGGATTCGGCATTCGCCTTGACGCTGGCATGGGCGATGCCGGCGCGGTGATTACACCGTTCTACGACTCGCTGCTCGTGAAGATTACGGCAACTGGCCAGACCTTCGAGATGGCGCTGCAGCGGATGGATCGCGCGCTGCGCGAGTTCCGCATTCGTGGCGTGAAGACGAACATCCCGTTCATCGAGAACGTCATTCATCTACCCGAGTTCAAGAGCGGCCAGGCGACGACGACGATGATCGATAGGTCGCCACAGCTTTTTGAATTCAAGCCGCGCCGGGATCGCGCAACGAAGCTGCTGAACTTCCTCGGCAACGTGATCGTCAACGGCAACCCGCACGCGAAAGGTTACAAGCCAGCGGCAGCATTGACCGCGGCACCCTTGCCGAAAGCGGAGGGCCCGAAGTCTCCTGCGGCAGGCACACGGCAGCTCCTCCTGGAGCTTGGACCGAAGAAGTTCGCCGAGTGGACGCTGAAACAGAAGCGCCTGCTCGTCACCGACACGACCTTCCGCGATGCGCATCAATCGCTGATGGCGACGCGCGTCCGGACCTTCGACATGGCAGCCATCGCAAGCCAGGTCGCGCGGCGGACGCCAGAGCTTTTCTCCGTGGAAATGTGGGGCGGGGCGACGTTCGATACCTCGATGCGGTTTCTCAACGAGGATCCGTGGCAGCGGCTGCGGCTCTTGCGCGAACGGATTCCGAACCTGTGCTTTCAGATGCTGCTCCGCGGCGCGAATGCGGTCGGCTACACCAGCTATCCGCCCAATGTGGTTAGCGGGTTCATCAAGCATGCGGCGGAGAGCGGCATCGATATCTTCCGCGTTTTCGATTCGCTGAACGATCTCGGCAACATGCGCGGCGCGATGGAGGCCGTGCAAACCACGCACGCGATCTGCGAAGGCGCGATCTGCTACACTGGCGACATCCTCGATCCGAAGCGCACGAAGTATTCGCTAAAGTACTACGTCGCGCTCGCGAAGGAGCTGGAGAAGATGGGCGCGCATTTCCTTGCGATCAAAGACATGGCTGGTCTCTGCCGGCCCTACGCCGCGAGTGCATTGGTCAAGGCCCTGAAGGAGGAGATTGGCGTCCCGGTGCACTTCCACACGCACGACACAAGCGGCATCAATGCCGGCTCCGTGCTCCGCGCGGCGGACGCAGGTGTCGACGTGGTCGATCTCGCGATCGCCAGCATGAGCGGCTCAACCTCGCAGCCGAATCTCAATTCGATCGTGGCGGCGCTGCAGCACACGCCGCGGGAAACTGGCCTCGATCTCGATACACTGAATGAGTTCAGCGATTATTGGGAGCACGTGCGCGAATTCTACGCGCCATTCGACACCGCACCAAAGGCCGGCAGCGCCGAGGTGTATCTGCACGAGATGCCGGGCGGACAGTTTACCAATCTTAAAGAGCAGGCGGCATCAATGGGGCTCGGTCATCGCTGGCCGGAGATCGCCCGCACTTACGCTGAGGTGAACGAACTCTTCGGCGATATCGTGAAGGTGACGCCAAGCTCGAAGGTCGTGGGCGACATGGCGCTCTTCCTGTTCACCCGCGGCATCAAACCCGCGGACGTGGTGAATCTGCCACCTGGCACTTCCTTCCCCGAATCCGTGATCGACATGCTCGGTGGCGGACTCGGCGAGCCGATGGGCGGTTGGCCGAAGAATGTCGTCAAGGCAGTGCTCGGCAGCACGAAATCGAAGCGCGTGAAGCCAGCGCCAGTAAAGCTAAAGGAAACGAAGGCCGAGGTCGCAGCGAAGCTCAAGCGGGAGCCGAGCGAAGACGATCTCTACTCGCACCTCATGTATCCGCAGGTCTTTGCGGACTACGCCAAGTTCGCGCGAGATTTCGGCGACGCGAGCGTTCTCCCGACGCCGGCCTTTTTCTACGGGCTAAACATCGGCGAGGAAATCACCGTTTCGATCGAAGAGGGCAAGGTGCTCTTCATCAAGCTGATCAACGTCGGTGCGCCAGACAAGGAAGGCCGCCGCGTGATCAATTACGAGCTGAACGGTATGCCGCGCGAAGCGGTGGTGCTGGACAAGTCCATCGCTCCGAAATCCAAGGCCCGCAGCAAAGCCGACCCGGCTGACCCGCTGCAACTCGGCGCGCCGATTCCAGGAATGGTGACGGCGCTTTCCGCAACCGTCGGTGGCAAAGTCGCAAAAGGCGACAAGCTAGCCACTCTCGAGGCAATGAAGATGCAGACCACGATCTACGCTCATGCAGACGGTGTCGTGGCGGAAGTGCAGGTTGCCGTTGGCGATTCTGTCGAAGCTGGTGATTTGCTCGTGAAGTTGCGTAGCTAACCCGAACGGCAAACACCTCGGCGCGCCCGTCTAACTACGTGGCTTTCGAGCACAAGATCTCAGCGACCACGCACGCAATCCTCAGACGCGCTGCGCTCTGAGAAACGCCTCGCATCCATCAAGCGCCCCGGCACACTCCCGATACATGCATATTCGCCCTCTGTTGCTCTCCGCTGTCATTCTATTTGCCGCCGTCTCAGCTAGCTTGGCCGAACCTAAGTTCACCGGCCCAGCTCCGGATGTGCTGGTGAAGGAGCTCTACAAGCTGCACGACGCGCAGAAAGGACCCTTTGCCGATACAAAGAAAAAGGCAGTGGTGGAGCGCTTTTTTGGGAAGGAATTGGCGGAGCTGATTCGCACGAAGGCAGCGGGCGAAGATGGCGAGATGGGCGCGCTCGATTTTGACGCGCTGTATGGCTCACAGGATCCGCAGATCAAGGGTTTCAAAGTTGGCGAGGTTCACTTCGGTGGCGTCTTGAAGCGGGAGGACGATGAGCCAATCGATGGGTTGGCGGTGCTGGATGTGAACTTCAAGGATTCCGGCAAGCCAGTGAGGATCGGCGTGCAATGTGAGCAGGACGCGAAGAAGGCGTGGAAGATCGTTGATCTCCATTACAGCGACGGCCGTTCTCTGTCGGGGATTCTCCGCGGCGAGTAGAGAGCGACAAAGTCCGAGCGGCTCCACCGCTTTATATAGGCGCGTTGCAGTAATTTTCCGGGAGCGCACTCGTCCCGAGTGCTGGTTTACGCGCCCCGCGGAAACGAACTTTGCACTCCTATCGCTTCACGGGACACAGCTTCAAACGGGTAGTGCCGAGTGCTCTCCGCTGAAGTTCGTGCTGGCGGGACGTCAGCACCAGCACTCGGGACGAGTACGCTCCCCGGAATTTCCCCGGCGATTGTCTGTGATGAGCTATCGCGCGCCAGCCGCCGCCGGAGCGGTGATGATTTTGACCAGCAACTGCCCAATCACGATCTGCGGCTCGAGTGCGGAGGTCACCAGTTGCACATTCGCTTGCAGACAAGCTTCCAACGCCGGTTGCAGCTCCGCGATCGTGTAGCGGTGCGCATGCACCGCGGCGATTCCGAGGCTGTAGGCGTTCACCGTGCCATCCTTCTTGCGCGGCAGATGCGCGGTAGCCGCGGGTGGAAGCCGCTCGAGTATCTTGCCAAAGAAAAATGGCTGCTGCGGCCGCTGGAGTTTGTGCCGTGTCATTAGATCCTTCACGACGAGGAGATTGCGCACCGTCGGGATGACGGCGACAAGCTGGATACCGATCGCGCTCTCTCCCTGGAAGAGGAGCTGATCGAGCAACTCCAGCGCGCGGGAGAGATTTCGCTCAGCCAGGGCGTTGCCCAATTCGAAAATGATTCCCGCGCGGGAGAGGGGAACGAGCTTCCGCACATCTTCGTCCGTCGCCTCGCGCCGCTCGCTGCCGAGGTAAAGATCCAGCTTCTCCAGCTCGCCGGCGATGATGCGCCGGTCGCCGCCCGTCGAAAGCGTGAAGAGCTCAAGCGCGTCGCTCGTGAACCGCAGGTTATGCTCTTCGGCAAGCCGTTGGACGAGGAAGCTTGCCTCCTCTTCCCAGCCGCTCTTGCTCGCGTCGAGCCGATCGAAAACCTCCACGTTGGCGACCTTCTGCAGCGTCTTGAAAAAAGTGCGCCGCTTGTCCACCTCGGTCGCGCTCAGGAGGAACCGGATGCTCTGCGGCAACCCTTGCTTCAGCAGCTCGGTCAGCTTTTCCAGCGCCTCCACGGTCGCCGCGGCGCGGCCGGTTACGCTGTCACCGAGGAAGTTCGCATTCTTCAGCCAGACCAGCTTTTCACCGCCAAAGAAGGGAAACGTAAGCAGCGCCTCGATCGTCTGATGAATCTTCGTTGCGGCCTGGTCGGAATTCTCCGCCAGCCCATCGATCACATCGGCGCCAAAGTCGCCCTCACTCGCTGGCTGCAACTGCGCAGCCAGCTCTTTCGCAGCACGCTTGACCTCGCTCTCGTCGGAGCCGAGGACCGCATGAATCTGCGCGAGAGCCGCGGGCGCGCGTTTCGTTGCCGCTGCCATTTACTTGCTGAAGCGGGCGAACCGCTTCTCAAAATCGGGCCAGTCTTTCACCTTGTCCGCATACACCTCGAGCACGGCTTCCCGCATGCTTTTACCGGCGAGCACCGTGTCGATGAACTTCACTATGCGATCCTTCGGCAGCTCATTCATAAGAAAGCGCATGAACTTCTCCGACGTCTGGTAAAGTTGGCCGATCTGCTCCTGGTCCGGCGGATAGACCGTGATCGATTCCAGTGTGCTGAGCGGCATCTCGGCCATGCGGAGTTCCGCCTGATGCCGCTTCACCGTCTGCCCTTTGCGCGCGGCTACACTCGCGCCGCCCATGTATTCCGCGAAGCCCTCGTTCAGCCAGAGTGGCCAACGAGTGCGGGGAAAGAGCCGCGCGACCACGGCGTGCGTCGTCTCGTGCGCGAGAATCTGAGATTCAAAGCCAGAGCCGCCTTCGCCGCGGACATTGAGGAAGAGTTCATCGCCATAGGCAAAGCTCGCTGCCCACGTCATCTTTTGCTTCGACTTCTGCAGGAAATCCGCCCACTCCGCCGTATCCT
>DASVRY010000415.1:0-2409 GCA_036388395.1 Chthoniobacteraceae bacterium | reverse complement strand
AAAAGCTCGCAGAACTGGAGAATGGCGGGGAGCTGCCGCAACTGCGGCTATGCATCTCTGCAGGCGCTCCGCTCCCAGGCGAGGTGGCGCGCCGGTTCGCCGGCCGCTACGGTCAAAAGATCCACACTTTCTACGGTGCTTCGGAGTGTGGCGGGATCGCCTACGATGCCTCGGAAGCGGTGGAGCATGAGGAAGGCTTCGTCGGCACTGCGATGGCAGGTGTTTCGATCCGGCCAGCGACCGGTGATGAGCCGGCGCAGATCTGCGTGCAGAGCGCCGCAGTCGGCGATGGCTATTTCCCTCAAACGGATTCGGAGACGCTCGGCATTCACGGCTTTACGCCGAGCGACCTCGTGCGAGCAACTCCAGCGGGGCTGGTGATTGTCGGCCGCTCCTCCGACGTGATCAATATCGCCGGTCGCAAGCTCAACCCGCTCGAGGTGGAGCAGCGTCTTCTCGGTTGCGCGGGGGTTCGACAGGCAGTGGTGTTCGGCGTCCCCTCAGCGCTGCGCGGAGAAGAGCCAGTGGCCTGCGTGGCGGCCGTGCCCGGCACCGACGCGGCGACCGTGATGCGGTTTTGTCAGGCGGAGCTGAGCCAATGGCAGCGTCCGCGAGACATTTGGCTCCTGCCAGAGATCCCGGTGAACGAGCGGGGGAAGATCAGCCGGCGGGCGTTGGCGGAGCGTTACCTAGCGGAGCGCTCTGGAGGAGTGAAGCGTCCTGTCTGATGCAGGGGTGCCTGCGGCGCTGAACGTCGAACATCAACGTTCAACATCGAACATCGAAGGGCTGCGAGCGCTCTTAGCCACTTCGCCTCAGGTGGAGGCCAGGGTTGCCTCCTGAGTGCCTCAAAGAGAGCCTCTGAACCCATAAATCCTAAACCTTAGATCCTACTTCTCTACGGTTGTCCGGCAAACTTGAAGAGGAGCAGCTCCGCGACGTTCTCCTCGAGATAGTAGAAGCGCAGCGCGCCGTCGCGGTTCTTCACGTCCTGTGGCACGGCGTCGCTCCCGCGGCGGCTGTGGATTTGATGAATCCCCAGATGATCCCGCGCATAGAGATCGCCCCAGACTTCCACGCGAATCGCGGCCTTGGCTTTTACCATGAGCATCTCCGCAAGTGCGTCTCGGTCATAGGAGACATACTCGATATCGTGCGTGAGCTCGATCGCGTCGTAGCGGAAACCCTCGGCTTCGACGAGTCCCGGCGTGGGCTTTTCCTCCCACGTCGTGCGCAGCGTCCCCACGCGGATGTTCGGATCAAATCCAGCATCGCGGCCGATCCGCGAGAGTGTGTTCACCACGACCCGCAGACGGCCAAACGGCGGCGCTTCGATGGTCAGCCAGACGTGGTCGAGTTGCGTCGGATCGGTGCATTGCTCGAGCTGCACGGCGTATGGGACGCCGGTGACGTGAACGAACTTCGGAGGTGAGGTGCGAATGCGCTCGAAGAGCAGCGCGCGCGCGTCCGGCTTACGACGCATGGCGTTTGGTTCCAGTGACTGACCGGCCAGAACGGCCGCTCTTGGGTTTGGTCAGGTCGGTCCGATGCTCGATCTTCTCGACCTGGCCATGTTTGAAGTATTGGGCGCGCAAGTTCTCGTAGAAGGCATCGCGCTTTTCGTAGAGCCGCTTCGGTGTCCGTGGTTCCGCGCGGCTGAGCGCATAGGCGGTGATGATCGGCAGCGTGATCGTGGAGTCGGCGTAACAGACCACACAATCCGGCAGATTATCCGGGTCGATCTTGCCCCAGCTAACCGCTTCGCCCGGAGTCGCGCCGCTCAGACCGCCGGTATCAGGCCGGGCGTCGGTGCACTGCAGGAAGTAATCGTGACCGCGCTCCTCGATGCCCATCACTTCCTGAATCTGCGGCTCGGTCTGCAGCATGAAATTCTTCGGCGAACCGCCACCGAGGATAAACACGCTCGAGGTGGCGCCACTGGACTTTGCTGCATAGACAATCGCCGCGGTCTGGTTCACGTCGCGATTCACGTCGATGAAGAGCTTGGAATCGCGCAGGCTCATCGCCGCGACGTTCATGCCGATCGAGCTGTCGCCGGGTGAGCTGGTAAAGATCGGCACGCCAAGCTGATACGCCGCGCTCAGAATGCTCGTTTCCTTGATCCCGAGCTTCTTCTCCCGCTGGTGCACGTAGCGTCCGAGCAGGTAATGGAACTCGTCGGTCGCCATCGTTTTCTGAAACTCCGGGCCCTGGATCACCTGACGGACAAAGGCGTCGGTATCGAGCAGCACGTCGTAATCGAACAACACATCGTAGATGCGAATGATGCCGTCGCGGCGCAGCTCGACGTCATTCAGAAAGGGGGAGCCAGCGTAGAGCTCCATACCGAGCCCGTAGTGCAGATCGTGGTAGAGATTTGCGCCCGTCGAAATGATCCAGTCGACGAAG
>DASVRY010000414.1:0-4067 GCA_036388395.1 Chthoniobacteraceae bacterium | reverse complement strand
TTGAGCAGAAACGGGCTCACCTCGAGCACCCCAAGAATGTCGTCCGGCGTTTCACCATACACGGGCACGCGATGGTAACGCTTGGCGCGGAGCTTCGGAATCAGCTCCTCGTTGCTGAGATCATCCGGCAGGGAGAAAGTGTCGACGCGCGGCGTCATGCAATCCTTCGCCGTCTTGTCGCCAAGCTTGATGATCTCCTGGATCATCTCGCTTTCCGTCTCGTGCAGCGCGCCCTCCTCGGCACTGAGCTCCACGAGCGTCTCCAGCTCGTCTTCATTGAGAAAATGGCCGGTCTTCAAGCTCGCCGGGGTGATCTTTTCCGCCAGCCGATCGCTCCACCGCTGGAGAACACGGCTCGCCGGATCGAAAAGCGGCATGAGCACACCCATTACGCGCACGCCGAGCTTCGCGATGCGGTAAGGCTCCGCGAGGGCGACCAGCTTTGGCACGAGATCGCAGACGATGACGACGAGCCCAAAGATCACCAGCGCGGTAACGGCGAACGGCGCTTGGGGAATGGCACCGCTGCGCAGCAAGTACAGGCAGAGCAGGATGAGTGGTAAATTTACGAGAGCGTCGGCAAGCAGAATCCCACTAAGCAGACGCCGGGGATTCTCCAGCAAGCCCGCGAGCGCTTCGCCGAAGCTGGCGCGGCGCTTCTTCAGCCGCTCGATGTGATACGGCTGCAGCGAAAAGAGCGAAGTCTCGATGCCGGAGAACATCGCCGAGAGGGCAACGAGCAGGACGAGGACAAGCCCGATAAAGAGGAGAAATCCGGGGGACATCTCTACGCAGGGTCGGGGCCAGCGGGCCGGACAGCAAGGATCCCGCGTAGCGGGCACTCCTGATTGTTCCGTCCGTCGATCACGACTTCACTCACTCGCAGCTTGTCACGCACAAGGACCGGCAGAATAGTTCCCCGCCCTGCTCCCGTGCGATGAAAAAAAGCGAACGCCTCTCCGCCTTTGTCGCCGCACTGCCGACGGATCCCGCGCTGGCGCTCAACCCTTGCTACCAAGGCTACTTCACCTGCTTCAACGAGCAGCGTTACTACGAAGCGCACGATGTGCTCGAGCACCTCTGGCTGCAGGGACGCGACGAGAACTACGCTTTTTTCAAAGGGCTGATCCAGGTCGCAGGCGCTTTCGTGCATCTGCAAAAGCAATTTCTGCGGCCGGAGCATCCGAAAGACGGGCGGCGTCTTCGGCCGGCGGTGCGGCTCTTTCATCTCGCGCTCGCCAACCTCGAAAGCTACCGGCCGATCCATCTGCAGCTGGACCTCGAGGTGGTGCATCGGCTTTGCGTCGAGTTCGTCGAGGCGATCTTATCGGCTGATTTCCAAAGGAACCCGTGGAGCCCCGCGACGGCTCCTGAACTCCATCTACTCCCCGCCTCGTGAGTAGCGCGACATATGACGTGGCGGTGATCGGCGCCGGAGCTGCCGGTTTGATGTGCGCAATGGAAGCGGGGCAACGCGGACGACGCGTCGTGCTGCTTGAACACAACGCGCGCGTCGGAAACAAGATCGCGATCTCTGGCGGTGGTCGGTGCAATTTCACCAATCTCGAAGCCGGCCCGGAGAACTACCTCTCCGGGCAGCCGGACTTCTGCAAATCCGCACTCGCCCGCTACACGCCGTGGGATTTCATCGCGCTCGTGGAGAAGCACGGCATCGCCTACCACGAGAAAAAGCTCGGGCAGCAATTCTGCGACGACAGCTCGAAGGGAATCATCCAGATGCTCGTCGCGGAGTGCGCCGAGGCGCGCGTCGAGACACGGCTGAATTGCCGCGTTACCGGCGTGGAAAAGCACGAGAGGTTTCGCCTGCAGACCAGCACGGGCGAGATCGAAGCAACGTCCGTCGTGGTGGCGACCGGCGGCCTCTCCTTCCCAAAGCTCGGCGCCACAGACTTCGGCTATCGGCTGGCGCGGCAGTTCAGCCTGCGGCTTGTGGAGCAACGCCCCGGCCTCGTTCCGCTCACCTTTCCACCGGCGGAACTCACGCGCTTTTCGGAAATCAGCGGCGTCTCGCTGCCGGTGGCGGTCCGGCATCCACGCGCGACTTTTCACGAGGATATGCTCTTTACCCACCGCGGCCTCAGTGGCCCGGCGGTTCTCCAGATCTCGTCATTTTGGAAGCCGGGAGATTCGCTCGAGTTCGACCTCATGCCTGGCGTGAATGCCACCACGTGGATCGCTAAACAGCGCGAGCAGAGCCGCGATCTACCGACCGCGCTGGCGACGCTGTGGCCGCGGCGACTCGCCGAGACGTGGTCCGCTCGACATGCGCCCGCAAAGCCGCTCGCGCATTTCAAGGCCGCGGAACTCGCCTCCGCTGCCAAGGCGTTGAGCGCCTGGCAGCCTGAGTTTTCCGGCACCGAAGGTTATCCCAAGGCGGAGGTGACGATCGGCGGCGTCGATACCGCGGAGCTTTCCTCGAAGACCATGGAAGCGCGCCGGGTACCGGGCTTGTTCTTCATCGGCGAAGTCGTTGACGTCACCGGCTGGCTGGGCGGCTACAATTTCCAATGGGCATGGGCCTCGGGTTTCGCCGCGGGTCAGGCCGTGTAAAGTATCCGCCGTGAAATCCACTCGTAATCCGCGCACGCGCACCGACGTCGCGGCGGAAGTTCGCGCGATCTATCGCGAGCTCGCCGCCCGTCCAATCGAGCGCGGTTGCACGCAGCTCACCGAATGCTGCCGATTCCGGCTCACCGGCCGCACGCCGTACCTGACGAAAGCGGAAGCGGTGGTCGTAGCAAAGGCGTGGCGTGCGACTGGCCGGAAGGGCTTGCCCGAGATCGTGGATGGCTCGTGCCCGATGCTCGAGCCGACGACAGGACGGTGCCGGATCTACGACTCACGCCCATTTGGATGCCGCACGCATTTCTGCGCCCCCGCAGGCGGGCCATATGCGCGGCGGGAGGTGGCCGATCTCATCCATCGGCTGGAGGATCTCAGCCGGGAAGTCGGCGGTCGCGATGCGCTCCCCCTCCCCGCTGCGGTGGCGGCAGCTTTGAGAGACGACCTCTGAACCCTGCAACTGACGCTTTACCGGCCGGCAACTTTCTTCGACTTCCGGAAAGCCTCCACGGCCTTCTCCTCGTTCCCCGTTTTCTCGTAGAGCAAAGCTAGATTGCTCCAGCCGTCGAAAAAAGTAGGGTCGATACGAACGACCTCTTCAAAGGCTGTGATCGCCTCGTCGTCCTTGCCGGCCTGCATGCAAAATTGTCCACGCGTGTAGGCTTCGGCCACACGCTCCACCTTGTTGTCGGGCAGCGCCGGCTCCACCGCGGGAACGTTCACGCCTGTGCCGTTGCTGCTGTTCGTGCCGGCGCCGGTGCTGGCCACGGCTGAACCGGGCTCAACCACCGGAGGAGGCGGCGCAGGCAGGCGCACGACCTCTGGCTTCTTCGCGAGGGCGACTTCAACCGAGGTGCCGGGAGGCGTATGCACACAGGCGCCCGCCAGAAGTGCGAAAACGACCGGAGCGGCTTTGAAAAAGGGTTGAAAATTCATAGCGTGAAAGCTGGTAGATTGTGAAATAGCACGATGTCTGCCGATTCGCGATTTTTCTGCACGACGGCAGCAACATTCCCTTTCCATCGCTGGACACGCGCCCGTAGCGGTTCTACTGCTACGCCATGCAGGTCCGCAGTCTCGCCAAGCCATTTACAATCGCTGGATTCATCCTCGGCGAGATTTTCATGCTCTTCGTGGTGCTCGCGCCTTACCGCACTGGAGCGGACATTCCGCTGTCATCGCTCCTTGGGAAGATCCTCGCGAGTTCACTCTTCTTCGGTCCGTTTGGTGCGGCGGCGGGGCTTGGACTAGGCTTTATCGTGGCGGCGCTCCTGCCGAAACGCTGAACGGGAGCCGACACCTTCTTCGAGTTATTCTGAGCGGAGCGTAAGAGCTTCTAGCGACTGGAGCGCAGTCGAAGAGCCGAGGCTTTGCGAGACAGCGCCGGGGAGGATGTGGGCGGCGCAACTGATTCCCCGTCGCTCTGGACCGGCAGCTCAAGTGCGGACGTCGCCAGTGACGCAGCGGGGTCCCTCGACTTCGCA
>DASVRY010000413.1:0-3044 GCA_036388395.1 Chthoniobacteraceae bacterium | reverse complement strand
AGCCGGAGCTCGTTCGCCTCATTCAAGATCTACTCGCCTGCGAACTCCCCTACTGCTGCCCGCACGGCCGCCCGACAATGATCCAGATGAGCTATCTGGAGCTGGAAAAAAAGTTCGGCCGCAAAGTCTAGTGCTGGTTCCATAGTGCCCGGCATTCCCACCTCGCGGTTATCCTAAGCGGAGCGCGCTTTGGCGCACAGTCGAAGGACCCCGCGGAACGTCCGGACAAACGCCGCCGCCAAGCTGACGTGCTATAAGCTTTGCGGACTTCGTCGCCGCTCCTAAACGCGACGGGGTCCTTCGACTGCGCTTCGCCCCAGTTCCGCCTACGCTCCGCTCAGGATGACCACGCAGACGAGAATTCCATCATCACCCGCAATGATGGTGCGCCAGCAAATCCCCCTTCTCTCCCTCTTCTCCCCCGTAGCTCACATCCAACAGCAGCCGCTTCTTCGATTAGGGCAGCGATGTTCCTCACGCATCTTTCCGCGGCCAGCAATTGGTTCGAGGTATTGCATACGAGTGATCGTAGTCAGAGTGCGGTGATGAACCTCGATCCTGGTAAATCGAGCGGAGACGAACCCGAGTCTCATTCTGGCAGCGATCAGATCCTCGTCGTGCTGGAAGGAGAGGTCATGGGTTCGGTCGGCGAGGAAACCGCGCGTCTCAAACGCGGAGACGTGGTGATCATCCCATCCGGAGTGCCGCACCGCTTTGAGAACGTCGGGAGCGAAGTCGCTCGCACCCTCAGCGTCTACGCGCCGCCGGTCTTCCCTGCGGGGATGCGGGAGAGTGTAGGAGCCGGGTGATTAGTTTAGACACGCGTGGCCATGCTCTTCCTGGGGAGCACAGACCTCTGGTCTGTCGCAGCGGACCTCCCGGTCCGGTGCATCGCAAACGCGCAGCTTTTTCACTGGGATAGGAACTCCTCCAATCACCAATCACGCCGCGCCACTCACGCAAGGATCGCTTTCACAACCCCACCATGCACATCGGTGAGCCGGAACTGCCGCCCTTGGAATCGATAGGTGAGCTTCGTGTGATCAATCCCAAGGCAGTGCAGAATCGTCGCCTGTAGATCGTGAACGTGCACCGGATCCTGGACGACATTGAAACCGAAGTCGTCGGTCTGCCCGTAAGTCATTCCCGCGCGCACCCCGCCTCCCGCCATCCAGATCGAGAACGCCTTCCCGTGGTGATCGCGTCCATAGGACTCGCGGTTTGCATTCCCCTGCGCATACGCCGTCCGTCCGAATTCGCCGCCCCAAATGACCAGCGTATCCTCCAAGAGTCCCCGCTGCTTGAGATCCATCACGAGCGCCGCTGATGCCTGATCCACGTCTTTCGCGAGCACCGGCAGGCGTTCGTGTAATCCGCCATGATGATCCCAGTCGCGGTGGTAAAGCTGGATGAAGCGCACTCCTCGCTCAGCGAGCCGCCGCGCGAGCAAACAGTTGCGCGCAAAGGTGCCCGGCTTCTCCACATCCGGTCCGTAGCTTTCCAACACCGACTTTGGCTCGCCGGTGAGTTCCATCAGCTCCGGCACGCTCGCCTGCATCCGATACGCCATCTCATACTGGCTGATCCGCGTCTCGATCTCCGGGTCGCCAGCTTCGGCGAAGTGCAGGCGATTCAGCTCCGCCGCTCCGTCGAGCATCAGCCGACGCCGTTCCCGGGTCATGCCGGCGGGATCAGACAGATACAGCACCGGATCCCCCGCCCCGCGAAACTGCACTCCCTGATGCCGGCTCGGTAGAAACCCACTGCCCCAAAGCCGCGCAAGCAAACCCTGCCCACCACCTTTGCTCGTCACGGAAATCAGCACCACAAACCCTGGCAGGTTTTCATTCGAACGGCCGAGGCCATAGTCCATCCACGCACCCATGCTCGGCCGCCCCGGAAGCTGGCTGCCCGTCTGGAAAAACGTGATCGCGGGATCGTGATTGATCGCTTCCGTGTGCATCGAGCGGATCACACAAATTTCATCCGCAATGCTGCGCGTGTGCGGCAGCAGATCGCTGATCATCACTCCGCTTTTGCCGCCGGGTTGAAAGTCAAACTTGCTCGGCTGAATCGCGAGCCGCGCCTGGCCTGCGACCATGCCGGTGATCCGCTGCCCCTTCCGGATCGACTCCGGCAAATCCTTGTCGAAGTGCTCCCGCAGCACCGGCTTTTCGTCAAAGAGATCAAGGTGCGATGGACCGCCCGATTGGAAAAGGCAGATCACCCGCTTCGCCTTCGGCGCAAAATGCGGCAGGCCCGGCAAGCCGTTGAGCGAACCCGCGGAATTCGACGGCTCAAGCGCGGCAAAGCCGTCGGTCCCGAGGATCCGCGCCAGTGCTGCTGCACCGATGCCCAACCCGGTCTTCGTGAGGAAATCGCGGCGACCGATCGCCGCTTCGTATTGGTGGCAGGACATGGTCAGTTTTTGGTGATCGTCTCGTCGAGGTTCAGGATCAAATGCGCCAGCGCAGTATAGGAAGCAATCTCCTCACCAGGCGCGCCGTCGGCCGGGGCGGCAAAAGCCTTTGCTCCTCCGGCATCAGCGCGGAAGCTCTCGCGAAAGGCGCCGAGCGAGCGGTGCAGCACAGCCAACTCCTGCGGCCCCGGCACGCGGGCCGTCGCGGAGCGGAAGGCGTAGGCCAATCGGGCAGAATCATCCGGGCCACCCTCCTCGAGCACCCGCTGCGCAAAGCGTCGCGCCGCCTCGAGCAACGCAGGCTCATTCATCAGCACGAGCGCCTGCAGCGGCGTGTTCGTTCGTGATCGCCGCACGGAGCAGAACTCCCGCTCCGGGGCGTCGAAGGCGAGCATCACCGGATGCGGCACGGTGCGCTTCCAGAAAGTGTAGAGGCTCCGCCGATACAGATCGTTGCCCGCGCTCTTCTCCCATTTGCTGCCGGGGTAATTCTCGCCGACGACGACTCCTTTATAGAGATCCTCCGGCTGCTCCGGAAAGACGGCGGGGCCACCGAGCTGCTGCTTGATGAGACCCGAGACATTCAGCGCATGATCACGAATCAGCTCCGCCGGCAGCCGCACGC
>DASVRY010000412.1:0-2848 GCA_036388395.1 Chthoniobacteraceae bacterium | reverse complement strand
CGCTCTGCGCAGGTCACCAAACGCTCTGCGCAGGTCACCAAACGCTCTGCGCAGGTCACCAAACGCTCTGCGCAGGTCACCAAACGCTCTGCGCAGGTCACCAAACGCTCTGCGCAGGTCACCAAACGCTCTGCGCAGGTCACGCGATTCGCGCTTACCGAATTCCCCCGTCCCGTCAAAACTAATCCCATTCCCGCCTTGCCTCACCCTCCCGCTTCATCAAAAATCCGCCGCCTGTGGATGCGCGCGCTGCTTTAGAGAAATACTTCGGTTTCCGGGAGTTTCTCGACGCCCAGGAGTCCGTCGTTCAAGCCATCCTCGACGGCAAAGACGTCCTCACCGTCATGCCGACCGGCGGCGGCAAATCGCTCTGTTTCCAGCTCCCGGCGATGCTCCTCGACGGCGTGACCATTGTCGTTTCGCCGCTCATTGCGCTGATGAAAGATCAGGTCGATGGCCTCGCTGACAAAGGCATTCCCGCCGCTCTCATCAACAGCTCCCTCTCGCTGGACGGTCAGCGCGAAGTCATGCGCGGCATGGAAGAAGGCCGCTACAAACTCGTCTATATCGCGCCGGAAAGATTCCGCAGCCAGGCGTTCATGCGCACCCTGGCGGGCATCAAGATCGCCCTTTTTGCCGTCGACGAAGCGCATTGCCTCTCCATGTGGGGACACGATTTTCGCCCGGATTATTTCCGGCTTGGCAAAGTTCTCCAGGAACTCGGTCGCCCCCAAGCCGCCGCCTTCACCGCCACCGCCACGCCCGTCGTTCGCGCCGATATTCTCCAGCGGCTCGGCTTGGAAAACCCCGAGGAATTCGTCGCTGGATTCGCGCGTCCGAACCTGCGGTTTGCCATTACCCACACCACCGGCGAATCGCAGAAATACGATCGCCTCAATCAACTCATCACCGAGCACAAAACCGGCGTCATCTATTGCGCCACCCGGAAAAGGGTCGAAGCGGTTGCCGAAGTTCTCAAGGAAAAACAGGTCAGCCTCGTGGTTTATCACGGCGGCTTGAGCGACGAAGCGCGCAACGAAGCCCAGAACCGCTTCGTGGATGGTCACGCCGACGTCGCCGTTGCCACCAACGCCTTTGGCATGGGCATTGACCGCTCCGACATCCGGTTTGTGGCGCATTTCGAGATCCCTGGCAGCGTCGAAGCCTACTATCAGGAAGCCGGGCGCGCCGGACGCGATGGGGAGCCTGCGGTGTGCGAATTGTTCTTCAACTTCGCCGATACGCGCGTGCAGGATTTCTTCATCGAAGGCAGCAATCCGTCGCCGAAACTCATCCTCGATGTCTATGAGCGCCTGCGCGGCATGTGCGATTCGGAAGGCGTCGTGATGATGCCCATTCGCGAAATCGCCGCCGCCGTGGGCGAGGACGTGAACGAAATGTCCATCGGCTCCGCGCTGTCGGTGCTGGATCGGGCCGGAGCCATCGACCGTTTCGACGTGGCGGGTCAGCGGGTGAGGGGAACGCGGGTGCTGCGCAAGGAATTGTCGTCGCGGGAGATCGAGATCGACTTCCAGCCGCTTCAAGAAAAGGAACGGCGCGACCGCGAAAAGCTCAAGTCTATGGTCGATCTAGCCTACGGCCGTCGCTGCCGGCAGGAGATGATCCTCGAATATTTCGGCGACGAAGGGGCGACGCGTTGTGGCAATTGCGACGTCTGCACGTCCGACGACCGCAGCGGCGCGCGCCCGCCGACGGAATTTGAAGCCGTGCTCGTGCAGAAAGCGCTCAGCGGCGTTGCGCGGATGAGTGTTTTTGCCGGAGGCGAATGGCAGGCCCGCTACGGCAAGGGGCGCATCGTGCAGACTCTGCTGGGGAGCCGCTCCCGCGAAATCCTCGCCGCCGGTCTCGACCGCTTATCCACGCACGGACTGCTCCGCACCCACGGCGCGGCGTATCTCAACGAGCTCTTCCGAAGTCTGCAGGAATCCGGTTTCGTCCTCGCCACGGGCGGACCGTATCCGCTCATGACCCTCACCGCGTTCGGCACGAAAGTAATGCGCGGCGAACGCGACTACACCCTGCGCTGGCCGGAGACGATGGAGCTCTCCGTCGGCGAACCGGGCGGCGCCATGGCCATCCCGGTCGATCACGACCTCCTCGCCAGCCTCAAACGCGTCCGAGCCGACCTCGCTGCAGAAAAGAACGTTCCCGCCTACGTGATCTTCGGCGACGTGGTGCTGGAAGCCTTTTCCCGCCTGAAACCGCGAACGGTCGAAGCCGCATTGCGAATCAAAGGAGTGGGACCCGTTAAAGCCGAGACTGTCCTCCCTCCCTTTCTCGACGCCATCGAGGCGCACGTGCAGGAGCATTAGGGGTAAAAACTGCAGCGCCCCGCGTGCGGTTCTCATTCCACGTTCCCACACTCCTGTTTCGGAACAGACTTGTCTTGGAGATTCGGGTACCCGATCTGCACCACCATGGCAGCGCACGCCAAAGGTTTGATGGTGAATAATTCCCCTCCGTCTGCTCAGATGCTCCTCAACGTGGAAACTCCTCCCAAGAAAGTTCGCATCGTGGCTATGCCGGTGCGCTCCAGTTCCGCCCTTGCCATGCAGCATTTGCATGAAGCGGCGCGGCTGGTTTTACGCGGGGTTTTCCTCAATTCCACCCTGGCCGCCGTGAAGATCATCTCCGGGGTGCTGGGGAGTTCCTACGCGCTGATCGCCGATGGCATTGAATCCCTTTTGGATGTAGCCGGTTCTGTCGTTACCTGGCGAGGGGTGCGGCTGGCTGCGACCCCACCGGACGCAGGACATCCATACGGCCACGGCAAAGCGGAGCCGCTGGCGGCCATCCTCATTTCGATCTTTGTCTTTGCCGCCGCTAT
>DASVRY010000411.1:0-5408 GCA_036388395.1 Chthoniobacteraceae bacterium | reverse complement strand
GAGCGCGATTGTCGCGCGCGGTGAGGCTCCGTAGCGGATCATGCCTTCCAGTTTCAGCCGGTAGGACGCCGGTTCGCGGGTGGCGAAGACCACATCCACGATGTAATCCTTCACGCGATCATCCACGTATATGGAGTTGACGAGCTCGCGAGCGCGGAGGATTTCCGCCGGCTCGGTAATCGCGTTTACGTCGAGCTTTGGCTGCGAAGTCGCCATAAGATCGAGGATTGCCCGCTCTTCCACTTTGCTTGGGTAACCGACCCGCAGCTTCAGCATGAAGCGATCGAGCTGTGCCTCGGGAAGCTGGTAGGTGCCCTCCTGTTCCAGCGGGTTTTGCGTCGCGAGGACGAGGAACGGATCTGGCAATTTATACGTCTGCTCGCCGATCGTGACCTGCCGCTCCTGCATCGCCTCGAGCAGCGCGCTCTGCACTTTGGCCGGGGCGCGGTTGATTTCGTCCGCGAGGATCAGGTTTGAAAAGAGCGGGCCGTGCTTCGTTGTGAACTCACCCGTGCGCGGATTGTAGATCAGCGTTCCGATGAGATCTGCTGGGAGCAGATCGGGGGTGAATTGGAGCCGCTGGAACCCGGTGCGGATGCAGCTCGCGAGCGTCTTGACGGTCAGCGTCTTGGCCAACCCGGGCACGCCTTCGAGCAGGATGTGGCCGTTCGTCAGAAGGCCGATGAGCAGCCCATCGACGAGGTATTTCTGGCCGACGACGACGCGGGCGATTTCATTCTGCAAAGCGCCGACCCATTGGCTCGACTGCTTTACCTGCTCGGTGAGTTCCTGAGTGCTGGACATGAAGAGCCATAAGACCCCGGCGCGGCCTGATTGTTCAACGCTGCTCTTTGCAGAGCTGCTTCTTCGAAGACCATCGCCCGTTTGAAGGCCGTACCGCCGGCGCTGCAGTTCGCCCTTTCACCAGCTAAAGTGGCGAGTACGGAGACGTGTCTATTCGTTACTCGATTTGTAGCCCTTCTTGATGAGCTGCTCGAGGAGTGCGTCGTAGGCCGCCTGGATTGTGCGGTTGGCGTTGTTCGCTTCGATGGTTTCCTTGGCGTCCAGCGGGAGGGAGTAGACAGCCTCCGAGAAAATGCCCTTCCCGTTCTCAGCAGCCGCAACGGTGTTATACCCGGTAAAGCTCCGGGGCTGCGTGAGCTCTATCGGGTTCGGCTTCGTGCGAATGGTGACCGTCCCGTTGATCCCGCGAAAATACTCGAGCGCACGTGCATAGTTGTCATTGTCGGTAAAGAACGCGAACAAGCTCGAGAGCACCACGGCCGTTCGCCCGCCTGGAACCGGTGCGGTGCTGAGCTGCATTGTGGTCGGTGCGTCGGTAAAGTAGCGCTTCTTTTCGCCCGTTCCGAAGTAGGTCAGTGTGACCGTTTTCCTCGTGGATAATTCGACGATCAGGTAGACGCTCTTGCGCGAAGGGCTCGGACTAAAGCCGCCGCTTCCGGAGCCATTTGACTTCACCGTGCCGCGGTAGACAGCGACGAGCGCTTGCGAGCTGCTGATCGTGCCGAGGAAAAACAGGAGAACACAGAGGAATGCCTTCATCGGCGCAACGTGAAGCTCAGAAGCTCCAGAGGCAAGCGTCGGGCTTAGGTCGGGAGCAATGCACGTCGCGCGAGCACTTGCTGGACGGCGCTGATCACTTCCTCCACCTCGATCGCGCGCATGCAGCGGAAATCGATCGGGCATTCGCGCAGGAAACACGGGCTGCACGGCACGTGATGGCGGATGACTTGGTGCCCGCCTCCGAGAGGTCCGGTGAGCGCCGGTTCGGTGGAGCCGAAAAGCGCAACCGTCGGAACTCCGAGATACGCCGCAAGGTGCATCGTCCCCGTGTCATTGGTCAGCAGCGCGTCGCACGAGCGGAGTTCATCGATCAAGCCAGCGAGCGTGGTCTTGCCGATGAGATCGGTCACAGGCACAGCCGGAATCGCTGCCGTGATCGCGTCGGCAACCGGGCGATCCTTGGCGACACCCACCAGCTTCCACTCACAGCGGGTTGACTCGTGCACGGATCGCATCACTTCGGCGAAGCGCTCTGGCAGCCAGCGTTTCGCCGGGCCGTATTCCGCGCCGGGGCAAAGGGCGAGCACTGGTGCTGCGTGATGGGTGATCGATGATCGGTGATTGGTGCGGAAAAGATCAGGCGCGGTAATGTCGGCTCCGACGAAGTTTGCCAGCTCCAGATAGTGATGCACCTGATGAGGCGGTGGCTCAGGACGTTTCTTCTTCTTCGGGCGGAAGATTTGGTTGAGCAGCCACGCGCGGCGGTGACCAGGATACCCGACCCGGCGTGGGATATGGGCGAGCCATGCCTCCAGGGCGACCCGCAGCGAATTAGGGAAGAGAATCGCTGCTTCGAAGTTCATGCCTCGGAGCCTCTTCGCTACAGCGAAGACGTTCTCGCCGGGTTGAATGGTGATCACTTCATCCACCTCTGCGACGGTTCGCCAGAAGTCGGCGAGCTTGGCGGGAGTGAGGATCGCCACGTGTGCGTCCGGCCGGCCGCGTTTGATCGCACGCACTGCAGGAACGCTCATGACAGCGTCGCCGAGCCAGTTGCTCGCACGGATCATCATGCGGAAGGGCTGGAGCGGGGAAGCAGCGTGGTTGGTGATTGGTGATTGGTGATTGGTGGGAGCGGTGTGCGCGTTCGCTAGGTTCGTGGCAGGACCATTCACCAACAACCGATCACCAATCAGGTTGCTGCCCGCGTACACGCCTCGCTTGTAGGTCGCGAGGAGGAATTTTGGCTTCGGCGTTTTCCAGCGGTTGTGCACCCAAAACCAATCTGCGGGACGGGTGCGGATGAGCTCCTCGACAGCCACATTCATATCGGCAGTGATCGACTCCACGGAGCGGTCAATTACTTCCAGTTGCGGCAGGATGGAGAACCGCCAGCGTGCTTCGCCGATCGTGTGCACGACCGCCGGGACGAGGCTCGAACCGGTGCGCTGCGCGAGTGTCGCGGCAAGGGTGGTCGTGGAGGCGAGCCGACCAAAGAAAGGAGACCACAGCCCGGCATCACCCGCGTGTTGATCGACCAAAATACCTACCGCACCGCCGGCCCGGATGAACTGCGACGCTTTTCCAAACCCTTCCTTGCGCTCGAAAAGCTGCAGCCCGAGCACGGCCCGGCTCCGGCGGACTTCCGCATCGATGTGGGGATTTCCCAAGGCCTGATAGATCGTGCCGACCGGACACGGAAACACGATGGCTGAGATCTGCGCGAAGAGCTCCCAGTTCCCGATGTGCCCGATGACCATCGTGAACCCCTGCCCCGCTTCTTTCCCGGCAATGATGTGCTCGAGTCCTTCCACCTCCACCAACTCGCGGATCGTCTCAGGCGGAAGGTGCGGGATCTTCAGGCTGGAGAAGAGGTTCGCCCCCAGCGCGGCAAAGTGTTCACGGGCTAGGAGGCGCAACTCGTGAGCGGATTTCTCAGCACCAAAGGCGATCTGCAGATTGCGCAGGACGAGCTTTCGATACGGCGGCGCGAGGTAGTATGCCGCAGTGCCGAGCGCGGTTCCGCAGCGGAAGACGAGCAGCAGCGGCAGGCGTCGAAGGAGCGCGCCAACGAGCCGGAAAAGGGCGAACCCGAGGCGGTCCATCACCGCTTCCAATACATGTTTTTGAGCGGATGCTCGTCCAGCAGGTTCGCCTCGATGCCGCCGAGCCGAGTGGGGTCGTAGAACTGCATGCCGACGTAGTAGTAGAGCGGGCAGATTGGGGCCTCAGCCACCACCAGCAGGTGCTCGGCTTCGCGGAAAAGCGCGAACCGCTTTTGCGGATCCAGTTCACGCGCCGCAGCGGCAATTAGCTCGTCGTAGCGGGCGTTGCTCCAGCCCGTGCGGTTGTTCCCGCCATTGGTCACAAACATGTCGAGGAATGTGTTTGGATCCTTGTAGTCACCGACCCACGTCGAGCGGCAAAGGTCGTAGTCGAGGTTGCTCAATGAGTTGAGGTAAACCTTCCACTCCTGCTGCGCGAGCTGGATGGTGATCCCGAGTTCCCGGCGGAACATTGCCTGCAGCTCGATGCCGATGTTCTGGTCGATATCCGCGCCGCCTTTGAACAGGTAATAGACGATCGGGAAACCAGCGCCGCCCGGAAAGCCAGCTTCCGCGAGCAGTTGACGCGCACGCTCCGGATTGTAGGCAAGGCCCTCCGGTGGCTGATAGCCTGCCGTGCCGGGCGGTACGAGACTAGTCGCCGGAAGCTCGCCGGCGCGGGTGATGTGTTCCGTCAGGTACGGCTTATCCACCGCCAGGCTAAAGGCGAGTCGCACGCGCGGGTCGTCAAACGGCTTCCGGGTCGCATTGAAGCGGATGAAGTAATTTCCCAGGAAGGCCGCCGAGTGGAAGTCGGGCCGTTTTTTCAACTCCCCGATCAGTGAAGTAGGGGTGAGGGACTTGTCTGCAATCAAGTCAGCGACTCCGGTATCGTATAGATTAAAGGCGGTCATCGGCTTGTCCGTCGGAAGAATGTCGATGCTGCGCATCTGGACATTCGCCGCGTTCCAGTAGGTGGAGCTCTTGACCAGCCGAATCCGATCGAAGAGCCGCCATTCCTTCATCGTGAACGCACCATTGCCGACGATGTTCTCCGGTTTGGTCCAGCTCACGCCGCGCTTCTCGCACGCCTCGATGCTCGGGACATGCACCGGGAGCAGCGTGGAAAAGGCGCAGAGATCGAGGAAGAAGGGCGTTGGACTTTCCAGCGTCACCTCGAGGGTGAAAGGATCGAGCGCCCGGACTCCGACCTCACTGAAGTCCTGCAGCTTCCCTTCGTTAAAAACCCGCGCGTTCCGCACGTAGTGGAGCTGGTAAGAGTATTCGGAGGCGGTTTTCGGCTCCAGCGTGCGCCGCCAGGAGCGAATGAAATCCTCGGCGGTGACTGTCTCCCCATTGCTCCACTTTGCGTTCCGGCGCAGGTGAAAGGTGTAGACGAGTCCATCGGGTGAGATTTCCCAACGCTCGGCGACGCCGGGCTGTGGCGTACCCGTTTGATCAAAGGCAACGAGCCCTTCGAAGAGAGCGTAGGTAATGCGGCCCTCCGGCTGACCGGTGATCAGCGCCGGGTCGACCGTCTCCGGCTCCGCTCCATTGAGGAAGACGAGATCCGCACGATCCATTGCACGGTTGCAGCCAAGGAAAAGCGTCAGCGCAGCAGCAAGGGCGCCGAGTCTGGAGGCGAGGTAAAGCACGAGTGGCGGAACTTGCACGAAACAGGCGCAGGTTCCAAGGGCTTGCTGCTGGCTCGAGTGGGAAGTTCAAACTCGAAGGCGTCGAAGACGCGAAGGTGATTGCTGCACTTTTCCAGGGATTCACGAGCAGCGGGGGCAGGATTCCGGGGAGCGCACTCGTCCCGAGTGCTGGTTTCCGCGTCCC
>DASVRY010000410.1:0-2290 GCA_036388395.1 Chthoniobacteraceae bacterium | reverse complement strand
GCGTGCGGGATCCCGTGCTCGGTTCGCCCACGGTGAGCATCGGGACGATCTCCGGCGGATCGAAAACGAACATCATCCCCGATTGCTGCGAGGCGACGGTGGACCTGCGGTTTGTCCCCGCTCAGTTTCAACCAGGATTTGCGGATGTGCTCGCTGGGCGCCTGCGGGCGATCTGTCCCGACCTAGAGCTCGAGCTGGTGCCTGCTCCGCCGCTTTGGACTGACCCCGCTCATCCGCTCATCGGCAAGCTTCTGGAGTGTGGCGCGGAGCCAGTAGGTGCTCCGTGGTTCTGCGATGCGTGCTTTTTCGCCGAACGCGGAATGCCCGCCGTGGCAATCGGCCCGGGCTCCATTGCCCAAGCGCACACGGAAGATGAGTGGATCGAGGTGGCGGAGCTGGAACGTGGGGTGGAGTTCTTCCAGCGTTTTTTGCAGAAGCTCGCCTGAGCCGGTCGCTCGCTCGGAAAACTCTCCGCCGAAGGCGGAATCCGCTGGTCGCCAAGCAGGCTTGCTGCCGGGTTCGCGTCCGTCTAGTTTCGCGGCCCTTTTCTACGAACCATGAGCCAACCGCAGACTGCCATCTCCCCACGACGCGACGAAGATTTTCCCGAGTGGTATCAGCAAGTGGTGCGGGCGGCGGATCTCGCGGAGAACAGCGATGTCCGTGGCTGCATGGTGATCAAGCCGTGGGGTTACGGCATTTGGGAAAACATGCAGCGGGTGCTCGATGGAATGTTCAAGGCTACGGGCCACAAGAACGCCTACTTCCCGCTCCTCATCCCGCTAAGCTACCTCGCCAAGGAGGCTGAGCACGTCGAGGGCTTTGCCAAGGAGTGCGCGGTCGTGACGCATCATCGGCTGGAAGCGGACGGCCAGGGCGGCCTCCGGGCTGCGCCTGCGGCAAAGCTCACTGAACCGCTCGTGATTCGGCCAACGAGCGAGACGATCATCGGGGCGACGTACGCAAAGTGGGTCCAGAGCTATCGCGACCTTCCGATCCTGATCAACCAATGGGCAAACGTCTTCCGTTGGGAGATGCGGCCACGGATTTTTCTGCGGACGGCGGAGTTCCTGTGGCAGGAAGGCCACACCGCGCACGAAACCGAAGCCGAGGCGCGCGCCGAGACTGAGCAGATGTTGCGCGTTTACGAGACCTTCGCTCGCGAATACCTCGCGCTGCCGGTTTTCACTGGCGAGAAGAGCGAGGGCGAGCGCTTTCCCGGAGCCGTGCAGACGCTTTGCATCGAGGCGATGGTGCAGGACCGCAAAGCGATCCAGGCCGGTACGTCCCACTTCCTCGGGCAGAATTTTGCCAAGGCGAGCGGCATCCAATTCGTCTCGCGCAATAATACACAGGAGCACGCCTGGACGACGAGCTGGGGCGTGAGCACGCGGCTGATCGGCACGGTGATCATGGCGCATGCTGACGACGATGGTGTGATCCTCCCGCCACGTATCGCACCGGCCCATGTCGTGATCATCCCAGTGACGCCGAAGCCTGAAACACGCGACGCCGTGCTCGCGGCCGTCCAGAAGCTGGCCGCGGAGTTGCGCGCGCAGAGCTTTGCCGGTGAGCCGATTCGCGTGGAAATCGATCAGCGCGACATCGGCGGCGGAACGAAGAGCTGGGAGTGGATCAAGAAAGGCGTGCCGGTGCGCGTCGAGATCGGACCGCGCGATCTGGAGAAGGGGAGCGTCGCCGTCGGCCGCCGGGATCGTGGACCGAAAGAGAAGGAGTTTCTCCCGAATGAGGAGTTTGTCGGAAAGGCAGCGGAGATCCTGCAATCGATCCAGGATCAGCTCCTCGCCCGCGCCACCGCGTTGCGCGATGAGCACACGGTGAAGATCGATACCAGGGAGGAGTTTTACGCCTTTTTCACGCCGAAGAATCAGGAGCGCCCGGAACTGCACGGCGGTTTTGCGCTCGCGCACTGGAACGGCTCACCGGCCGTCGAGGAGCAGATCAAGAACGACCTCAAGGTGACGATCCGCTGCATTCCGTTCGGCTCCGATGAACTCGGGAAGTGCGTGATCACCGGCGAGCCGAGCGCCCGGCGCGTGGTCTTTGCGAAGAGTTACTAATGCTCTGTCGGTGGCCGCACGATTGGACGAGGGCTTTATTCGCGACTGCCATCTGAGCGGAGCGCCGGCGGATTGTCGGGTGTAGCGCACTCGAAGGGTCTTGGTCGTTGCGAAGGGAACAGCACGTGGACCGCCGCAGCATTTATCCGGACTTTCCGCCGGGTCCTTCGACTGCGCGCCCAAAGCGGCGGTTCGCTCAGGATGACCGT